>CACZPG010000089.1 GCA_902782965.1 uncultured Lachnospiraceae bacterium | reverse complement strand
GTCGAGAATAACCGTAAAAGACTTGCCCGGTACATAAGGTTCATTAGTGTATCTTGTAGATGGTATCATCCCCTCAGCATAGTCAGTCTGCTTTGTGAAGCCTTCAGGAATAATGTCATCAGGGAATGGCTCGCACCAGGTATAGGTCTTGTCAGTTCCCGGATTGAAATACTCTTTAGAATCTACTGTGAAATCATGATTGAAGTCACCACCGCAAATAACATAATTCCCCTTATCATATTCAGCCTTCATATCTGCAAAAAGCATTTCCAGCTGTGCATTTCCCTGCGCTGCATCTGTACCATATGCTGAAAGGTGCTGATTTATAAGAACCAGTTCTTTACCGTCATCAACCGGAATTCTGGAAATAGAATAACATCTGTCCAGATCAAGCATCTTCTTGAAGCCTGTTGCTATAGGAAGACTTCTTCTAAGCGCAGAGGTTATATCGCATTTACTCTGTGTCAGAAGTCCTGACTTAGAAGCACCATGCGGTTCGGTAATAGGATACATCAGATATGCCGAATGATAATTCTGGGCAAATACATTATCATATGCACCTGCTGCCGCAAACTTATCATTAATCTGATTCCTTTCCTCAACCTGATGACTTCTTGTTGAACCAATATCCACCTCCTGGAAAAGAACAAAATCAGGATCATATGATAGTGCTGTATCAGCCGTGTTATCAATACAGTTAATAACACTTTCCTTAGATCTGGCCCTGCTCTCCTTACCTTCATCCATAAAGAATGTGAAATCATCAGTATAAGCACCGAAGCCCAGATTATAACTGACAATGGTATATTCCTGACCGGTAGTTGCCATATCAGTAGCATTTCCTTCCGGCTGAAGTGCAAGATTATCTTCTATTCTTGAATAAGAAAGAAATACATAAGCCAGATAACCTCCCACCACAAGAACAGCTATCAGTATGATAAATAACGGAATCTTCCACCATTTGAATTTTTTCTTAGCTTTTTTCTCAGACATAATTCGCCTCCTTTATGGTTCTTGCTGCTCCCACATTTCTTTCTGCAAAGCATGAGAATTCAGAAAATCCACCCACAGGTAATAGTACTCTGCTGACAGATGAACGCCATCATTGGTATAAGCCGCACCCAGAGCTCCTGTTTCATCCACTACCGCAGGATTAACATCCAGATATATAGTATTGTTTCCATTTATATAACCGGCCACAAGACTATTTCTGGCATTTATATTTTCATTATTATATACATCATTCTGATCCGAGTAATCCTTGGTAACATACATGATACCCATGACCACAATAACCGCATCTTTCTGTACGCTTCGAATATACTTCAGCACTTCATTGTATTTAAGAGCATACTCGTAATCGTAACCCTTTCCAAGTTCATTTACACCCAGCATTATATATATCTTATTATACTTCTTCTCTGTCAGCAAATCACTTAGTTTTCCGCTGCCATTATCGCCCCAGTCCAGAATTTCATTGAAAATATTAAATACATTTATTCCTTCCTTGAAGCAGAAATCAGGCCCCTCCATATTACCGAAGCTATATAATCCTTCAACTCTTGAATCACCTATAAACAGAGTATCCTTATAATAATTCTCATCAGCATCAACATATGGATATACTGTCGTAAGAGGCTTCTTCCCCGTATAAGAATAATATGCCGATCTTGGTTCGAAAGAATCAACCTCCTCATAAATCATAGGTCTGTTCATTCTTCCCGGAGTCACCTCACAAAGCTTCAGAAGTTCTTCCTTGGCTTCTCCTTCAGTAGCATCAGAGGCAGACGCTTCTTCAAGAGTATAATCCGCATTACCCTGTGTAGCTACATTTACATCCTCCTCTGAAAGTCCCATATTTCTGTCACCCATTAACGCAGCAACAACAAAAGGTTTCTTCCAGCCATAACCAGCCTTGCTCTTCCCGCTTATCACAAAGATAAAACCAACCAGAGTCATGACAATAACAGAAGCAATCACAGCAATTGTAAGCTTCATATTAAGTATAGTCTTCAGTTTTTTGTCTTTTCTTTTCTTCATTTATTTTACCTTCAAGCTAGAAGCGGAAGTAAAGGAATGGATTATCCATTCCGAGTGCCATATTATAAACTGCATACCAGAACCCTGCCAGAAGCAGAAGTTTGAAAACGATGGTATCTCGATATTTCTTAACCAGCTGCATCGGGTATGGAGTTGAGAATACAGCACATATCAGAAGCAGCCACCAGTATTTACCAAAGAGCGATACGAATTTAGACATCGTATCAAGTTTAGGAGCATTAGGAAGAGGCAGCAGGAACATCTTCATCAGATAAAGTCCCAGAGTCTTCAGGTCTGTAATATTGAAAATAGTCCAGCTGAGAGGAATAATAAACAGCATATAGATATGCCCTACCCATTTATTAGATTCCAGTTTCTCAAGGATGAAGAATTTCTCAATCATTAACAGAGCGAAGAAGAAAAGTCCCCAGATAATGAAATTCCAGTTAGCTCCATGCCATAGTCCTGTTAAGAACCATACAACAAATGTATTTAACACAAGTCGAGCAGGTCCCTTTCTATTACCTCCGAGAGGTATATAAACATATTCTCTGAACCATCTTCCAAGAGTAATATGCCATCTTCTCCAGAAATCTGTAGCCGACAAAGCAGAGTAAGGTTCTTTAAAATTCTGTGGAAATTTAAATCCGAGAATCTTACCAAGACCAATCGCCATCAAAGAATATCCCCAGAAGTCAAAATACAGCTGGAAGGAGAATCCCCAGGCTCCCATCCATGCAGTAAGTGTATTAATACCATATACGCCTATCGTCTGAACATCATTCCATAGAGATGCAATATTATTAGCAAGAAGAACCTTGTACAGAAGTCCAAGGATAAATATCGTCACTCCATTCTCCACAGCCTTAGGACTTAATCTTCTGTCCTTCATATCTTTCATGACTTCACTGTAATTAACGATCGGTCCGGCAATAAGCTGCGGGAACATGCTTACATAGGCTGCAAAATTGATCATGCTGTTTCCGACACGATATTTTCCTCTGTAAACATCAATCACATAGGACATCATCTGGAATGTATAGAAACTTATACCCAGAGGTAATGCCGGCTGAAGTATAGGAAGAACATCCTTGCCAGCTATACCATTAATTATCGAACAGAAAAAGCCAAGATATTTGAAAACAAAAAGAAGGCCGAAATTAATAACAGCTGATATGATAAGCAGCCCTTTGGCTCTTTTCTTCTTGTCTTCTTTCGAACCACCGCCATGCCTTCTCTCATATATTCCCTTGGCAAGAAAATGATTTACAAGTATAGAGAATATCATAAGAAAAATGTACAGAGGTTCCCCATAGGCATAGAAAACCAGACTGCCTGCAAGTATCACATACAGTCTGTATTCTTTCTTGACCAGTATATATTCAATTATAAATATTGGAAAAAATCTGAATAAGAATTCTAAGCTTGAAAAGACCATGTTCTTATTTCCTGTTTATTGATTCATTATTTTGGGGGGTCAGATTATTTTTCATTTATGAAACGTATCAGTTCAGGCATGATATTCTGACCATCATATCTGCCAAGCTTATACATACGTTTAATCTTATCTATATCCTTCTCTGAACGGGATATCTTAAGACTTCTGCTCGGTCTGATAACGAAGGTATTTCCTTCGTGTTCACATCTGTCTACATATAGTCTCTCTTCATTATAGTCAAGATAACGCATTTCACAGGTTTTTAGATATTCAGGATAATCTGCATAGACCCTTTTCATCAGAGGCATGCTCTTATCCGGTTTCTTCAGATAACCTTCAGGTCTGGTCTCAATAACTATATTTCTTTCAAACCCCAGATCCTGCATAGCCTTCAATGGAATGCTGTCTGCCGAGCCTCCATCCAGAAGCTTCATTCCTTCATACTCAACTGTATGAGAAACAAGAGGAAGCGAAGCTGAAGCCCGAACTGCATCCACCTGTTTCTGAACATCTGTCACTTCAAGATACTCAGCCTTCCCTGTTTCAAGATTAGTTGCCACTGAATAAACTTTAAACCCATTTGCAACAGCTTCCCTGAACTTCTCAAAATCAAGAGGAGCCAGTTCCTCCGGAATTTTATGATAACAGAAATCCTCTTCACAGATATCACCTGTGGTAAAAAGACTGCGGAAGCTCATGAAGCGGCTGTCAGATCTATATTTAACAAAATATCTGATATTTCTGGCGTACTGGCCGCTAACATAAGAAATACCATGAATAATACCGGCAGAGACGCCTATAAGTCCATCTGCCTTTATTCCATGAAGCATAAATTCATCGAGAACACCGGAAGTATAGATTCCACGCATTCCACCACCTTCAAGTACAAGTCCTAGTGACATAATTATTTCCTCATAAATCTTATAACAACGATGTCAAAATATACATTTGACAATCAATAAAACAATAATTTCCTTCTATATCAGATAGTACAGCTGCTCTTCTTCAATTATCACTCATATAATATATTGAAATCCACCGCAGTGCTGATTCCGTCAATTCTTCCTATGGAAGAATGCTGCCACATATAATAAGGCCCGCTGTAACTGGTTTTTTCAGTGTAATGAGCCAGCCACACCTTATGATCTCGTTCATTTATCCAGAAATAATCCAGAAAATTCTTACTGCTATATAGACAAGCCTGATAACCTGCCGCCTCTATTTCATCACAGAAAACTTCATAACAGTCATTCAGATCCTGAATATTCATGTGATAATTCTCGAAATTCATGAAATCTTCCCAGTCATAGGCAATCGGAAAATCAAGCTGTTCATTATCCAGAACATCCAGAAGGTACTTAACACTGGAGCGAACCTCTTCTATGGTGCTCTCTTCTGCATGCCAGTAAATTCCAACCTTAAGTCCGGCAGCCTTAGCATTTCTGATATTCTGCTCATATACCCTGTCGGTATAATTACTTCCATCGTCATATCCGCCCAAACGGATAATAGCGAAATCACAACCTGCCGCTTTAACCTTCTCGAAATCAATATCCTTCTGCCATCTGGAAACATCGATTCCAAGCATCTTAGACCCTTCCCGATATTTCTCCTGAAACGAGCTGAAGGATTCTGTCTTCCCTTCCGTTTTAGATTCGTCTCCCGAAGGTCCGGGTCCCGAAGGCTCTACCACGTTTACATTCATGGTAGAATGAGCCTGGTGACCTGCATCATCTGTAAGAGTAATATTCAGAGTATATTTACCTGTCTCCGAAGTATTAACTTCTCCATCAACCTTGAGGTCAACATCTCTGTCGGCATCATCACCATATCCGATATATGAATGAATATCAAAGTTTCCACCTCTGGTAAGATATACTTCTTTGTTATTGATCAGAAATATCGGCGCATCCTTATCTTCAACATCTTCTTTAACTACATACTTCTCATGCGATGAAGCATCATAGGATGCTTCGGATTCAGCCTCGCCACCATTCTCCTGAGAAGAAGCATCATCCGGATCATCAAAAATATTCTCTCCGGAAACCACAATCTCTTCAGTTGAAGCTTCAGCAGTTTCGGTTCCATCTGTAACTGTAGCTTCAGCCTCGGTAGGAGTAGTTTCCTCTACAAAAACAGTATGTTCAGCAATATCTTCCAGATGATCATCAGAAGATGTTTTCTTCATCGATACAGCCGAAATAATGACAAGGATTATTGCAACAACTGCAAAAACTGCAATAACTCCCAGCAGTATTTTCTTTAGAATACTATTCAATATTATACTTCCTCGTATTCAGTCATTTCTACGTAATCACCCGGATCAGCGTTTCGCTTAATATAGTGTTTGCCACCTTCAATCACCAGGCTTCCACAGGAGCATTTAACCACTCCTAATCTTTTCTTGGATTCAATAATGTCGCCGCACTTTTGGCACTGTGCTGCATTTCTCTTGATTCTTTTCATTTCCCCAATTATTCCTTCTTCCAATTAATTATTATATTTAGTTAATCATTATATTTAGCCATGATGGCTTCAAATTCCGGTCTTACTTCCAGAAGTGCCTGAATTATAGCCGGATCAAAATGTGTTCCGCTTTCTTCCAGAAGAATCTTGAAGGCTTTATCCACCGGAAATCCTTCTTTGTATGGTCTTCTTGAAACCAGTGCATCGAATACATCAGCAACTGCCATTATTCTGGCAGATAAAGGAATCTCCTCACCTTTGAGATGTTCCGGATAGCCTTTAGCACCACCATCCCACCATTCATGATGATATCCCGCTATATCCTTCGCCATAGAAAGATACTCGGTAGTTCCCATAGTCCTGATAATATTCTCTATCATAAGCTTGCCGCTTACAGTATGAGATTTAATCTTCTCGAATTCATCATCATCAAGCCTTCCCGGCTTGTTCAGAATCGCATCAGGAATCTTAATCTTACCTATATCATGAAGTGGAGCCGCAATTGTCAGCGTACTGATATATTCATCATTAATTTCATCTGAATGCTTACCTTCTCTGAGCAGTTCTCCGGCAAGAGAAGCACAATAAAGTGCCGTCCTCTTTACATGGTTACCAGTTGTCTCATCTCTGCTCTCAACTATATCAGCAAGAGCCGTAATAATATTGATATTCAGTTCATTAATGATCTGAGACTGTTTATGAGTCTTATCAATATAAATATCGATATCCTCAACAGTTTTAGACATTGCAAGGAAAAGTTCTTCGATCTCATTTCCTGTATGAATATCAAGAGACTTAATATTCTCTACTGAATCATTTCTGCCTTCTTCACTATCATAGGCAAAATGTCCCATTTCCTTAGCCATATTATTCAGAGGACTTACTATTCTCCTGTTAGCAAGAACCATGCAGGCGGATACGATACATATAAGGAGACCCAGCACAGCAGAGAACATTTTGCTGCAATACAGGAGTGTCTCTGTCCTCAGAAGTGTAATATCATAATTCCCATCAGGATAACCTGCAACTCTCGCTTCCATATAGGTCTTATAAGAAATCAGAAATGCCACAAGTGAAATCGCAAAACCTGAAAGGAGCAGAACCAAAGCCAGCTGCCATCTGAGGGAAATCCACTTCTTCATGTTCTTAGGAATTGAATAGTCCATATCTCTTCCGGCTATCGGAATCATTTCTTCCTTAACAACGGAAGGAGTAACCTTATACAGAATAAATGCTACCATAAGCGAAACCAGCTTGTCCGGAATCTCTACAGAATAATCTCCGAAAACCTGAGAAAGAAAAACCGGAAATCCAAGTCTGTTATGGAAGAACTCCGCCGCCGGAGCAGCCACATTATCTGCTATCTCAAAATTAAACAGAATATACGAAAGGAATGAACACGGAATACTAAGCAG
Organism: uncultured Lachnospiraceae bacterium; assembly: GCA_902782965.1. Classification (GTDB taxonomy): domain Bacteria; phylum Bacillota; class Clostridia; order Lachnospirales; family Lachnospiraceae; genus Eubacterium_Q. The sequence continues at coordinate 355 of CACZPG010000089.1, read as the reverse complement.
CATAAAGAACGGAATGATAAACAGCAGTCTATATGGTTTTTCAAACCATCCTTTGTCCGTAGCTTGGGAAGCTATAACAGCTATAAGAACATTAATTATTCCATAATAAAAAGTAGACGTATCACTGAGTCCACCAATCATATTGGTAACAAAACCAACCGCAGCTCCCGGAGCCAGTCCGCCAATTGCCGACACCATCATTGTTCCAATGGAATCAAGATAAAGCGGCAGTCCACAAACAGAAACAATCGTAGCTCCGAGCCGGTTAATCAGAACGCCTACAATAACAAGAATTATAGTATATATAATTGTTTTCTTAGTCAGTGTCTTCAAACCAGGAACACTCCAATTATCT
>CACZPG010000088.1 GCA_902782965.1 uncultured Lachnospiraceae bacterium | reverse complement strand
GCGTGGTTATGATACCCGGCGCATCTCCGTAATTCTTCTTGCTCCATTCGTCGGTGGCTTTTCTGAATAGCACCAGAAAGGCGTACCAGTCCGGATAATCGCTGAGGATTTTCTTCTCTACTTCATTATCATAGCCTACATATATAGGCGTAAATCTCTGCTGGACTGACTCCTCGATTTTCTCCCTGGAATTATAATTGCTGTCAGCGCCATTTCCATCAGTATTTCCTGCACCGATCAGACGGAAGTTGGGATGGCGCTTTACATTTTCACCATTTGGAAAGCTGTAGCTCGCATCATTAATATTCGACAGAAAGGAATTAAGCTTGACTGTCGCCCTGCTGTTACCATTATCCAGCTCGTCGCAGAACGCAATCTTTCCATACTTATAGCATCTGTAGAAGTTCGGTCTGCTGTAGCTTCCGTCGGCGGTCTGGAAACCAAGGATATCATACTCTTCATTTATATATCCGATATCAATAAAGTCGACATCCAGAATTTTGGCTATCTGGGAAACCATGTAGGTCTTTCCACAGCCGGAAGGTCCGATCAGATAGGGATTTGCATTTTCCATTACAGCTGTCAGAACATCATCAAACATCTGATGGAAATGTTCTCCCATGGCCAGCATATATGCCTTCTTATTCATTGCCTCCTGATATCTGTCCGCGAAGCTTCTGGTTTCATCAAGTAAAGGATTGATCTCCGGAATTTCCGTATCCGGGTCCTCTGCCTTTATCTGAGACTCATTAGTCTTGGCTGTCCCGCCCTGGTGTTTCAGGTGTTGGTTCAGGTGTTGGTTCTGGTTCAGATATGCTGAGGCGGTGGGGATTCTATTGCTGTAATCCGGCGTTACAGTCTGGCCCGTACCTGGTGTCTGTCCTGAGGCTGGAGTCTGTCCCGTGGTTGGAATCATCCTGGCACTCATCGAAGAATCTGCGTCCCCGGTTCCGGATGAAGACTGCGCCACTCTGACACTCATAGAAGAATCTGTGTCCCCGGTTTCGGATGAAAACTGCGCCACCCCAGGTTCCACCTGGAATATCCCCTCGGGCATCTCAAGCTTTACTGTATTTATGGTCTTTTCAGCCGCCTGTTTCAGCGCACTCAGACGCTCTTCTGCTTCAGCAAAGGTCTCTTCAATCAGTTTCTTCTTCTCGTAGAGAACTACCTGCTTCTGCTCAGAGACACAGGCATCATAGGCTGACTTAAGCTTCTCATCTATAATGCTGAGCTCATACTTTGCCTTCTTTACCTCATCCTCACAAGTGGTTTTCACATCAATTACGGCATTCCTTGAGGTGGCATCCAGTATATTTACCCTTTCTTCTACCACCTTCACCAGTTCCACCACTCTGTCATGCAGAACCTGGGCCATCTGAATCTTCCTTACTGCATCAAGGAGAGCAGCTTCATTTACATCATATATACCGGACATACGACGAAGGTTTTCAAGTTCCTCATCATATACTGCCTGCCTGTCAGCATTTCTCTGAAGCTTCATGGTTACATTTATCAGATTTGCCGTAAAGCAGTCTTCATCAAGGAAGTATACTCTTGCTTCAATAGCATAAGGCTTGATGAAGGCTTCGATTATGCCATCAGACGAATCTCCTGCCATATTTTTGGCCCATTTCATAAAGTTAAATTTATCACTGAAAAGATCATATATCGTTCCATCAAAAAGCTTTCTCGGAATAATACCGTCCTTGTTAAACATTTCCAGGAAGACTGCACTAAGCCCTTCAAAATCAGGAGTCTTCTCCTCATATGGAAACATTTCAGTATAGACTTTCTCACCATAGGACATGGCTTCCGAGTACTTCTCGGGAGAAACGGCAGAGCTCCCCAGAAGAATATTCACCGCCGAAACATATAGTCCGAAGGGCTCGATTATCCTGCTTTCAGGATGGCTCTTAAGATATACGAATCTGGTTAATAAGTCCTTTGCATCCGAACTATAATGATTTCGAAGCAGTCCTTCTGTTTCGTTTATTAATTCCGTATCAGCATTTCTTTCAAGTAATGAAAAAATCCCCATAATATACACCCTTCTCTAATAAAATCTATTTCAAATAATAGTCCTGTCTATCTTATATTATTTAATACTATTTAGTACTATTTTTCCTTCAAGTTCTTCCTTGTATCTGCTACCGGTACCTGAAAGAAATGTACTCTGAATGAATTCTCTGTTATCGCTAATATTTAATATCCTGAAGGCTTCATTCTTAAGTGCAAGTCCCGATTGCAGGCTCTTGATCACCGACCAGCCTCTGATATCCGCACAGGACGCCTCCTGCCACAGAAATACACCGCAGAAGGTCTCAACCTCCACCTCCTCAGAGGATTCATTTATATCATATAGAAGATAAGTCAGCCCAAAGGGAAGACGGTAAACTGCACAGGGCTTCATACCTTCCGGAATCAGCCTTTTCGAGATAACAGATACTACATCCTCTACTTCATTTTCGGATGTAAATGTATTCTCATAGGAATTCACATCGTAGAATATCTGCTCTCCATCCTTTTTAATCTGTTGTATCTCCCGCAGGCTCTTTTCTTCAAACTTAAAGGAGCAGCTTCCTTCTATGGTTGCGGACTCAGATCTATACATGATGGAAATCGAATCTTCGTAAAGATTTACATTTATGAGAAGATCACCATTATCCGTCAGAAATCCATTTATGCTTATGGAAAATGTACTGTCATTTATCTCAAACGCTTTGAAAAATATTGTACGATTTGAGTCTCCCACATGAAGGATCAGCCTCCCGGAGCCGCGCCAACCGTACTTTCTGTCTATGATATCCACATTTGTCCCCATAGTTTTGTAGAGACCGGCTATCAGGTACTCGATAAGCGGACAAAACCTTTTGCTGAGAGTAGACGCATTTACAAGCACCGGGTCTTTCAGCTTCTCAGCCTCATAATACCTGCTCAAGATGGAATCATGCCTGGGAACTTCCCCAGCCTCCATAATCTGCCGGGTGGTTTCATCCATAGTGATCAATTCCTTATCGCTGCACGTGTTATAGACTTCAATTATCTTATTTACAAATATGCTGAAGCAGAAATCATTCTCCGTATAATTCAGCTGCTTATTGTCCCCAAAACTCACCAGTACAGCTGTTACGCCATACTTCCCATCCGGTCTCGCAGCACCAGTCAGATCATAGATATGGATCATCTTTATATCTGCTATACCTTCTATATTCATCTCCTCCGGAGACATTTGTCTAAATACACTCTTTATCATATACCTGCTCACTTATATTCGACTGCAAATCACTCTTACATCATACTTATCAAAATATAACATATTATTAAGACACAAAACAGTTAGTTAACAATTTTGTAACGGTGACAGGCACCTTTAAGATTATATTACATTTAGTTAATACTTTTGTAACGGTGACAGGCACCTTTTT
>CACZPG010000087.1 GCA_902782965.1 uncultured Lachnospiraceae bacterium | reverse complement strand
GATATTTTTTCTTATGTTATCAGGAATTCTTGATGCTTTTGATGGAAGAGTTGCCAGAACCAAGAAGGATCGAACAGAAACAGAGAAGAATTTCGGAGTTCAGATAGATTCCCTTGCAGATCTTATATGTTTTGGAGTCCTTCCGGTTTCCATAGGACTGGCACAGCTCAGAATAAGTGGTATATTTACGGAAATAGTCAGAAGAAGGGATTATGAAGGCTCTTTTGGTATGTTGATCATTCTTCTGGTTATTGCTTTGTTTTATGTGCTGGCTGCACTTATCAGACTGGCATATTTTAACGCAACCAGTGAAATCAGAATAGAAGAGGCGAATAAGACCGGTGTGACCTACTATATCGGAGTTCCTGTTACAGCGTCGGCGCTGGTGTTTCCTCTTGTAATGATAATTCATTTCTTTAGTAGATGGGATCTGACGATTTTCTATTTTCTGATGATGCTGATCATGGCTATAGCATTTGTTGTTAATATCAAAGTACGTAAACCCGGCAAAATTGGCCTTGTTATAATTATATTGTTAGGATTGATTGAATTCGTTTTTTGCATTGTGGCCTTCGGAAATTACACAGAATGAGTTGATGAGTTTTTCATTGTTTGTACGTTTACGTGTCGATGACATCACGTTTTGGGTTCAATAATATGGATGTTCTGAAATTTCTTTATAATAATAAAATAGGCAGGATAATCCTGAGACCTCTTATAAGCAGAACTGTTTCGGAGTTATCGGGAAAGCTGCTGGACAGCAGGCTCTCCATGATTCTGATAAATCCCTTTGTGAGAAAGAACCGGATTGATAAGACAGATTATCTGCTTGATGATATAGGAAGCTTTAATGATTTCTTCTGCAGGAGGATTAAGCCGGGGCTCCGCATAATCAGTAAGGATAAGAATTCGCTGATTGCTCCTTCAGACGGACTTCTGAGTGTGTACAAGATAAATGCTGGTACGGTGCTGAGTGTTAAGCAGAGCAGATTTACCATTGACAGACTATTGAAGGATAGAAAACTCGCTGCCGGCTTCAATAACGGATATGTCCTTGTGTACAGACTTTGTGTAAATCATTATCATAGGTATGTATACTTCGATTCAGGAAAGAAGTATAAGGACAGACGGATTAATGGATTGTATCATACCGTAAGACCTGTAGCTCTGGCAGAGTTTCCGGTCTATATCGAGAATACCAGAGAATATTCGGTTATAGATACGGATAATTTCGGACGATGTGTTCAGATGGAAGTCGGTGCCATGCTTGTTGGAAGGATTGTTAATGAATGCTCCGCTTCGGGAATAGTCAGCCGTGGAGAAGAGAAGGGACATTTCGAATATGGTGGTTCTACTATAATAGTTCTTATTCCGGAGGGGAAAGCCGGACTGAGAGAAGATATTGCAGCAAATATTGATACAGGGGCGGAGATACCGGTCGTTATGGGTGAAGTGATTGGAACAGCCTCAACAAATAAATAAAAAATATAAAAATGATTCAATCAGGTGATATAAAACCTCTTTACCGAAGCCGTCGGTAAAGGGGTTTTAAATTTTTTTTAAAATTTTTTAAAAAAGTTGAAACCTTTTTGGAACCTCCCGGGTTTTATGTATAGAAAGGCAAAAATCATACAAGTTAAAATATAGGAGGTTTTTAGTATGAGAAAGAATATTATTACAAAATCAATAACAGCAATACTTGCAGCAGGTCTTATAATGACTTCATTTACAGGATGCGGATCAAAGCAGACAGAAAGCGCTGAGACAACACAGGCTGATTTCGAAATATCTGATGATTATTCATATAACGGTTCTTCAGATGAAGCTGGTGATGTGAGTGAATATGAAGCAACTTATGATGAATCAGAATATGCTACGGCTGAAGAAGATTCCTGTGACGAAGCTATGGCACAGAGTGGAGCTTCGGTAGAGGAGTACTCCTTTGATAGTAAAAATGCACTGAGTGGAGATGTTCAGTCAATTATGCCGGAGAAAAAGAACAGATACCGTGATGATACAGATACCTCAGATACCAGACAGTATAATCACGTAGCTGAGAATGATTTCATCTCAACATCGAAGGAAAATGTATCAACCTTCTCTGCAGATGTAGATACAGCATCTTATTCAAATATCAGAGGCTATCTGAGTGATGGAAATACAGTTCCTGAGGATGCTGTAAGAATAGAAGAGATGGTTAATTATTTCCACTATGATTACAAAGAGCCAAAGGCTAATGAACCGTTCTCAGTAAATATGGAAGTTGATGAATGTCCATGGAACAGTGATCATCAGCTGGTTATGATCGGTCTTAAGGCTGAAGCAATCAAAACAAAGAATAGAAAACCTACTAATTTCGTATTCCTTATAGATACATCCGGATCAATGGATCAGCCGGATAAGCTCCCACTGGTTAAATGTGCATTTGTTAAACTGCTCAGTGAGCTGGGAGAAAATGATACAGTATCAATTGTTACATATGCAGGAAGCGATGAGATTGTTCTTCAGGGCGAGAGTGGTGAGAATACTGATAAGATAGCAGCTGCAATTGAGAATCTTGAAGCTTATGGAAGCACCAATGGTTCTGCAGGTATCAATACAGCTTATAAGATAGCTGAGAAGTATTATAAGAAGAAGGGAAATAACAGAGTCATTCTTGCAACAGATGGAGATCTGAATGTTGGAGTAACTAGCGAAGACGGACTTACAGAGCTTATAACAGAGAAGAAAGAATCAGGTATATTCCTCAGTGTTCTGGGATTTGGAAATGACAATCTGCAGGATAATAAGCTTGAGGCTCTGGCTGATAATGGAAATGGTAACTATGCATTTATAGACAGTGTTTATGAAGCTAAAAGAGTTCTGGTAGAGGAAATGGGAGCAACTCTTGAAACAGTAGCAAAAGATGTTAAGCTTCAGACTACATTTGATGAGAAATATGTTGAGAAGTATAGACTGGTCGGTTATGAAAACAGACTCCTTGCAAAGGAAGATTTCGATGATGATAGCGTTGATGGTGGAGAAATCGGATCCGGACATGAAGTAACAGCTCTTTATGAAATCATACCTACAGAGAAGGCAACATCAGGAAAGAATCATATCCTTGACCTTTCTATCAGATACAAGAATCCTAAGGCTGATGATTCCCAGCTGCTTAAATATTCCTGCAAATATTCACCGGAAGGATTCTCAAACAAAGCAAGTGATAATATGCTCTGGGCAGAATCTGTAGCCTGCTTCGGAATGGTTCTGAAGAATAGTGAATATGCCGGAAGAAGTTCTATCGCACTTGCAAGAGAACTTGCATCTGAGACAGCTTACTCAGATGATGCACTTAGAGTTGAATATATGGCTCTTCTTGACAGAGCAGAGTTATTATACGGCTCAAAGTATTATAACGAGATTGATGATGACGATGATTACTGGTCAGATTCCAGCGATTATCAGGATGAAGATAATGTAGATGTACATGAGATAGAAGCAAACTAGCTTTTTAGGAGGGGAAGCTGGAACGCAACTAGATCGTTACATCCTCATATAAAGTGCCCCAAAGTCAAAATGCTTATCCCGCAAGCGGGAACGCATTTGGCTTTCGGCACAACTACTACATACGGATTGCTCCATTGCCATTCACGCAATCCTGGAAATACTCGGAATCCACAGTTTTCTGCGAAAACAGTTCCTTCCTCGTATTTCGATGTGTCAAAAAGTCAAAATGCTTATCCCGCAAGCGGGAACGCATTTTGACTTTTGACACATATGTAGTATATAATCACCCCAAATAATCAATATATTTTAAAGGGTGCATACTATGGGTGCAGGTAATTTTACTGTAGATATCGACGAAGCGGTTCGACGATACGCAGACATGGTCTACCGCCTGGCAATTGCTAATACAAATGTTACTCAGGATGCTGAGGATGTTTTTCAGGAGGTTTTTGTCAGGCTGGTCAGATACAAGGACAAAATTGAAGATGAAGAACATCTGAAAGCATGGCTTATCAGGGTAACCATCAATGAAGCCAGGCGATTGGAAGGAAGTGGCTGGAAGAAGAATGTCAGTCTGGAAGATTCAGATGATACTGTGGATAGTTACTCCGCAGAGAATGAGGGAGACTCCAGTCCGGAAGAAGCATATCTTGAGGATGAGAAACGGGAAAGTGTATTACAGAAAGTTCGGGAGCTCCCTCAGATTTACAGGGAGGTAATACATCTGTATTACTATGAAGAGATGAAAATCTCTGAAATATCCCGGATTCTTGAAACTAATGAAGCAACAGTAAAAACAAGATTGAAACGAGCGAAAGAAATATTAGGTAAGAAGCTGAAAGGAGGTATTGAATATGGAACGATATAGAGAAGAACTTAATAATATTCATGCCCCGGAAGCTTTGATTCTGAAAACGCTTAACCGTGTACATGAGGAAGAACAGAAGGTTGCTTCTGAAACTGAAAACACAAAAGAAATTGAGAATAACATTACAGAGAATAAAAATGTTGAAAATATTGTATCAGAAAAACCAACTGCCTCTAATAATAATGTAGTTGAATTCAAATCTGATAATTATAATTATATGGGAGCAGATTCAACTCCAAGTGATAAAACAACTGAATACAGGAGAAAGAAGAGCTTCTCTGAGAAATACGGAAAATATATTAAAATTGGCTCAACACTGATTGCGGCTGCGGCAGTTCTTTTCCTTGCGATAGGTATTAAATCAATACATAGATCCAGCTACAGTGAAGAAAGCACTTCTTATCAGGACAGTGCGGCGCCGATGTCAGATGATGTTGCAGAAGAGAGCGATAGTTATTCATATGAAGATACTGAAGCCGCAGCAGATGAAGCTGCGTATGAGGAGTCAGAAGCTGCGGATGAATCTGAAAGTATGGAGTATTCAGAGTCTGCTGCTGAGTCTGCAGATTATGCTGCAGAGGAAGATTCCGACAGTGTAGATCAGAGTACTTCAGATAGTAATGCTGGTGCAATATCGAATGCATTGTACTATAATAATGTAGAGGAAGCGGCATTATATGATGGCACATCCCACGTTGAGAATTCGGGCGAAGCTAATGATTCAAAAGCTGAGAGTTCAGCAACAACTGAGTTGGCGCCTGAGAAAAATGTAGATGTTATGAAGAAGAATCGTTCAACCTTCAAGGTTAATGGAGATATCAGTATTTATAAGAATATTCAGATAGATGAGTATTCACAGTATCTGGGAATCGATCTGGAAAAGGTTATGGAAAATCTCACAATCAGCGAGAGCAGTATTCTGGTTATATATGATGACAGTGATTCTAAACTTAAGGATGATATGGGATTCTTCTATATTAATAAGAATAGCGCTGACGCTGAGTTATATGTGTCCCAGAATAGAAATCCTGCTCCGGACAGCCTCATTTCAGGTACTCCTTCAGAGGTTATGGGAGTAACGGTTTATGCGGGAGAAACAGTAGACGCTCAGATGTTTACAGCTGCATTTGAAATGGGTGGTGTGAACTTCCTTCTGAAAACAAACGGAATGGATAGGTCATCCTTCGAAGAAATACTTGAGGAGCTTCTGTTATAGAAAGAGGTATATAACTGAACTTGATCTTTACGTGGAGGGGTTTATGAGTATATTAAGGGGATTGTTAAAAGGCGGATTATGTTTAGGACTTGCGCTTTCGCTTGGGTTGTGCGGAACTTCCTGTGGCAAAGCTGAAACGGCTGTAGATGATTATGGCGTTGAGAATGACTCAGTTTCAGGCGACGTAACGAGTGGCACTGAATCAGACTCTGAGACGAATGCTGAATCAGACTCTGAAACTATAAATAGTGACGGCCGCAGCTTAACTGAAATTTTCGGTGAAAATATTACTGCCGATGATTCATTTACTATAGGTGGGATTACTGCACAGTTTAATCTTAACTATAAGGTGCCTGAGGTGACTCCGATAAATGTTTACGAAGGCAGTTTTATAGACAATAATTCTGATATAGAGAAACAGATTGTTAACAGTTTCTTTGACGGAACAGAGAAGAGTCTGGAAGAGATAAAATATGTAAATGATTCAGATTATATACCGCTTTTGTATAAATACAGAAGTATATTAATGTATCAGAAATTAGGTGATTCAGTGTATTCTGCTACAGGCATTACACTTGCAGATAGTGATGAATATTTGAGTACTATAGATTCCTCTTTTGACAAGGTTTATAAATGGGTGGATGAGTCCACTTATTATATCCATATGTATGAGGGCGAATATAATGGTAACAGATATGGGATGATCTATTCTTATGATATGGCCAGCTTTAAAAGAAATATATATATCAGTCCCATAAGTGTGTCGGAATACTTCCCGGAAGTTGATGCTGAAACTATGTTTGTTGTTGACCACCAGTCTGATTTCGGTTCAGATAATATTTGTACTATGTCTGAGGCGGATGTTATGAAGGAGGCTGGTGATGTTGTAGAAAAACTTGGGTTAGATAAGAAAGATATCGTGTTATCTGCTAATCCTAAAATGGCAGAACCTGAAGTTGGAATG
>CACZPG010000086.1 GCA_902782965.1 uncultured Lachnospiraceae bacterium | reverse complement strand
CGAAGAAGAATCTTATCAAGTGGACAGGAAACTATAATGACAGCGAAGGCGTACCGGGTACTGTATGTTACAGGCTGAACAGTCGGGGAGAAGATGGATATGGAGTGCTTCGTGGTGCGACCAATGTAGGCGTTCCCGGAATGATAATCGAACATGGTTATCACTCTGTTAAAGAAGTAAGATATGCTGCGATGAGGACGGATCTTGCTTCTAAATGGGCGAAAGCAGATGCCTATGGAATTGCGAAAGGATTTGGTTTAGTAGAGTAATATGAAGAAAATAAGTTATAAGAATATTCTTTCAATCCTGATGATAGTGACAGGAGCCCTGCTGGCGGCTTTCTCCGTAGCATGTATACTTCTGCCAAATGATGCGATAGATTATGGTACGGCAGGTATTGCAATCATTATCAGTAAGCTTACAGGACTTAATCTGTCTGTGTGTGTATTTATCATACTGCTTCCCTTTGTTGTAGTTGGCGGAATTACGATGGGAAAGAAATTTCTGATCAAAACAATAGCGGGTTCGGCGGCCTACATGGTGGGGCTTGAGTTCTTTGAGGCGATTCCCTTTGAACTTAATACAGAACACTTCATTGCTGTAATATTCGGAGGAGCAATACTTGGAGGTGGATTATCACTGATTCTTCGTTTTGGCGGCTGTATAGATGGTTCGGAAATTCTGGCAAATGTGATCGTAAGCAGGCTTTCACAGAAGAAAGGTCTGAACATGAGCATGACCGGAATTCTTCTCGGCTTTAATGCCTGTGTTTATACAGCGGCATTCATTCTTATCAATAGAAACAGTGCACTTCTGAGTCTGCTGGTTTACATTATCGCTACGGCAGTTATTGATCATTTCACTGACAGATTTGAAGCTATCAAACAGGTTACAATCATTACGAAGAATCCGGATAAGATTGTCAACTGGATTCGTAAGGATATGAAGAAAACCTGTACTGTCATGGATTCTGCGGGTGCTGTCTCAGGAGATAACAAGACTATCATCTGTTATGTGACTTATTTCGAACTTCAGAAATTCAGAGAATATATTAAGGATCTGGGGGACAATACCTTTGTCACAGTAACAACTATTGATGAGATAATGCTTAGTCACTGATCACTGAATTATATTATTTAAGAAGACTGAGAAATATTTGGAAATAAAGAACAATGGTTCGTCACCGGACTGTTGTTCTTTTTCTCTTTTTAAGTGCTCACATCAAGTATATTGTGGTATAATTTCATTATGTTGAAAACGTTTATGAAAAAATATATAGCATTACTTATTTTTGCAGTGCTGACATGCGTTTTATTAGTTTGCATTTTTTCTGAAAATAAAGATGATAAGAATGATTCAACGCTTAATACTACTGAAACAGCTGTCACAGAGCAGACTGCTGATGAAGTGGATACTGATAAAGATTCTGGATCGGCCTCCGCGGATGATTTGGAAACGGACTCAGCTGATACATCAGATAATGCAATTAATTCAGATGACAGCATGGCTGGAAATCAGGATATTCCTGAATATTCAGACGAGGCATTTGTCGAACTTAATAACAATATTCCGGAATTCACAGAGGAAGAGAAGAAATGTACAGATGCCTTTGAAAACTATAGTGAGCTTGATTCGAAAGGCAGATGTGGCGTAGCCTTCGCAAATTTATGCAAAGAGCTTATGCCGACAGGGGAACGTGGTGAGATAGGTGATGTCAGACCTTCAGGCTGGCATACAGTTAAATACCCGGATGTAATTGAAGATAATTATCTTTACAATCGTTCTCATCTTATTGCATTTAGTCTTGCAGGGGAGAATGCAAATGAGAAGAATCTGATCACAGGTACGAGGTATCTTAATCAGGAAACCATGCAGATATTCGAGCTGAAGGTTCTTGATTATCTGAGAGCCACGGACAATCATGTTCTTTACAGAGTGACTCCCGTATTCAAGGCAGATAACCTGTTAGCGGATGGAGTACAAATGGAGGCCTGGTCTGTTGAGGATGAGGGCAAAGGAATATGTTTCAATGTATTCTGCTACAATGTTCAGCCCGGTATCGAGATTGATTATTCTACAGGAGATAGTAAGAGGATGATTGATCTTTCGGCTCCGTTTGAAAAATCTGAATCGGAAGCTCCGGACAGATCGGCAGAATCAGATGAAACTTCGGATCAAACGGTAAAATCAGAGGGTACTTCTGGTGCAGAATCAAAAACAGATACGGGTAGAAATAAAGAAAACGTTGAAGGCTCCGATGACAGGCACCCAGACTCCGGTGACAGGCAACCGGATGAGAACTCTGAAGGTGGTACATTTGCTGATACTACAAGAGATTATGTGGTAAATACCAATTCCAGGAGAATACATCTTCCTACCTGCAAAAGCGTTGGTGATATGGCGGATAAAAATAAATTGGAATACACCGGTACTTTGAATGAACTGAAGGATAAGGGCTATTCTCCCTGTGGAAGATGTCTGGCAGATTATAGATAAAAATGATGTATGATATGATATTTAGGAGGTTAACAAAATGGTAAAGCACATTATTTTATGGCAGTTAAAAGATGAACTGTCAGCTGATGACAAGATAAAGGTAAAGGCAGATATCAAGGCGGGACTTGAGGGACTTGCCGGACAGATTCCCGGTCTGATTGAAATTAAGGTTCAGACAGAATGCCTTGAATCATCAAATGCTGATCTTATGCTGGATTCTTCTTTTGAAGATGAGGACAGTCTGAAGGGATATGCGGTTCATCCGGCTCATGTGGCTGTTGCCGATGGAGTGGTAAGACCTAATGCGAAAACCAGAGTCTGTATAGATTATGTACAGTGATTTATTATGGGGATTAAAGAAGTGAGAAATTATAGTGAATTTGAAAGTATTAACTCGTTGGTAGAGGCACAGAGAAGATTCTTTCTAACTGATAAAACTCTTGATGTTGATTTCAGGATAAGACAGCTAAAGAGACTTAAAGCAGCTGTGATAGCTAATGAACGTGAGCTGAAAGGTGCTCTTAAAGATGATCTGGGCAGGAGTCCGTTGGAAGCGTATTTCTGTGATATCGGAAGTCTCGTATTAGAAATCAATGAGATGATTAAGGGGTTGAAATCCTGGGCAAAACCTGAGATACATTTCAGTGGATTACATTGTTTTCCCAGCTTCATAACAAAGGTATATAAGATGCCTTATGGTGTTACGCTTATTATAAGTCCTTTTAATTTTCCGGTGCTTCTTTCTTTGGGAGTGCTTGCTGCAAGCATGGCTGGTGGTAATACTGCTGTAATAAAGGCGAGTTCTAAGTCACCTCATTGTACTGAGGTTATGCAGAGAATTATTGCGGATACATTTCCGGAGAAATATGTTGCAGTTATCGGTGGGGGACATGATGTGGCAGATATGTGTCTGGAACAGCGATTTGACAAGATTTTCTATACCGGCTCTCCAAGAGTTGGGTCGCATGTGATGGAGATGGCATCTAAGAATCTTACGCCGGTTGCGTTAGAACTCGGAGGCGAAACCGGAAACTGGTGCATAATCCGAAGAGATGCTGATATTAAGGATGCAGCAAGAAAGATAGCATTTTTCAAGGCTCTTAATTCCGGACAGATATGCATTAATATTAATCAGATTGCGGTGGCGGAAGATATAGCTGACGAGTTTATCTATGAGCTGAAGTCTGCATTCAAAAAACAGCTGGGTGACAAACCATTTAGAAATGCTGAATATCCTCATCTGATTAATGAAGCAGCCTATGATAAATGTGAGCGTGAAGCTGAGCTTTACAGAGAACGTATTGTTTATGGCGGAGAAGGCGACCGGGAGACACTTAAATATTCTCCTACAATAATCTATCCTGTCGGCATAGAAGAGGATGTTGTCAGGAAGGAATTGTTCTGCCCGCTTCTTCCGATTGTGCCTTATAAAGATTATGAGATAGAAAGTCTGCTTAAGGAAATAGCGTTACGTGAAAGAGGGCTGGCAATGTATATCTTTACACGGGATACAGAATGGGCAGAAAAGACTATGCAGAGAATGCAGTTTGGAGGCGGTTGTATAAATGAGGTGTGCCTCCACATGATGGTGAAGGGTGTTCCGTTTAATGGAGTAGGTCATTCCGGAATGGGAGCTTATCATGGACTTTGGGGCTTTAGAGAATTCACTCATCCACAGAGTGTTCTTATTGGTTCGTCCCATCTTAATCTTCCTATGAGGGAACATCCCTATAATAGAAAATGGAAAGAATTACTTATACATTTGTTTGAAAGATAATAGATAGATTATAAATACGGTTAAAAGAATTGGAGAAGATGAAATGGGGAGAAATCATGAGGTTACAAAACATCAGCTGCTGCTGGATGAAAAGGGTGAACTGAGAGAACCCGGCTGGTCAAGGAGTCAGGTTCAGAAATATGACAGAGAGATGATAAAGGCTCCGAAGTGGAGGATTAAGGAATGGGATTATTATCTTGTGCTGAGTGATTCCTTTGCCGGTGCTTTTACCATATCAGATGATGGTTATATCGGTCTTCAGTCGGTTTCGCTTCTTGAATTTGGAGAAACTCCATGGGAACATACAGAAACTGTACTTAATGCATTTCCATTGGGAAGGATTAAACTTCCATCTGATTCTTCAACAGGTCCCACAAAATATTTGGATAAGCGCCTCAAAATGAAATTTGATGTTACCAGGGGCAAGAGACGTATCAGATGTAAATTTGAGAACTTCTGTGATGGCAAACCTTTTGAGTGTGATATCAGACTTGAACAGCCGGATATGGATTCAATGGTCATAGCTACTCCCTGGGATAAGAAGCATGCATTCTATTATAATCAGAAGATAAATACCATGCGTGCAAGCGGCTATATGAAATATAATGGCAGAGTATATGAATTCAATCCTAAGACTGATTTCGGAACTCTGGACTGGGGACGTGGTGTATGGACCTACGACAATACCTGGCTGTGGGGCTCGGGAAATGCCGATATTGACGGCAACAGTTTCGGCTTCAATATAGGCTATGGCTTCGGTAATACAAGTGCTGCTACGGAAAATGTAATCTTCTATAATGGCAGAGTCCATAAGCTGGATGATGTAGAGTTTCATATTCCTGACAACATAATGGATAAATGGACCTTTACCTCTTCAGATAACCGTTTCGAAATGGATTTCATTCCTGTTCTGGACAGAGCCGCCTGTCTCGACTATAAAGTTATAGTTTCTGACCAGCATCAGGTGTTTGGACGTATGTCCGGACGGGCAGTGCTGGATGACGGAAAAGTTATAGAAATCAAGGATGTAATGTGCTTTGCTGAGAAGGTTCATAATAAATATTAAGGACAGATAAATGAAGAAGATGTTTGAAGAAGTTCCGCATCTGACAGGTGACAGGATAATTCTTAAGAAGTTGGAAGCGTCTGATGCGATGCTGTTGGATAGAATGCGTCATAATGAAAATGTATATAGATTTCTGCCTACATTTCTCTTCGAGAATAAGTATGAGGATATAGATTACACCATCCGGATGATCTATGAGGAATGCTTCCAAAACAGAGAATCAATCATAATGGGAATCTATCTTAAGGATGATATGAGATTTGCCGGACTTGCCGAGATATATGGTGTAAATGATGCAATCCGTAAGGTAAGTATAGGGCATAGACTTGCAGAGGAAGAATGGGGCAAGGGTTTCGCAACAGAAACAGTCAGGCTTCTGGTGGATTATCTCTATGGCGAGACCGATATCGAGATAATAACTGCAAGCACCATGATAGATAATAAAGCCTCCGAGAATGTTCTCAGAAAGAATGATTTCATATTGACCTCAACAAATATAGAAGAGGACTGGGGCTATGATAAAATGACTATCGCAGATAAATGGTGTCGATAAGAAGTAGTTATAGGTTGTTTGAAAACGTTTTATAATTTATAATGATAATTGTAGTATAAAAATTTATGTAGAAAGGGGAATTATATGAGAGAGAAGAGAAGGAAATTTATAACTGCCATATTAATGGCAGTGGTAATGGTTCTTGGTGGATTTATCCCATCAATTCGTGCAAATGCTGAGCCTGTTGGATATGGCATATGGGTGGATGGAACAGAACTTACAGATGCTAATCCATCATTGAACTGTGGAGAGGGCACAGCGGCTTATGATGATTCTACTAAAACGCTGACATTGACAAATGCTACAATAACCGGAGCGTATCAGGATACTTCGGGAAGCGCTGAATTTAAAGGTTTTTCACAGGTATAAAGTACTATTCCGGATTTAAAGATTGTATTTTGGGGAACGAATACTTTTACAGCATATGAAGCAGAAGGTAATAAGTCTAATGCAATTACCTGTCTGAGCAACTGCAAAATAACTATTGATGGCGAATCAGGTTCAAAAGTAATTATTAATGGTGGTTCGAATGGAGTTATAGCAATGGGCTATGATGGTACTTCTTCTATCGCTAT
>CACZPG010000085.1 GCA_902782965.1 uncultured Lachnospiraceae bacterium | reverse complement strand
TCTTCCAGATCCTTTGCAATTTCTGCACGAATTGACTCTCTGAAGGAATCCAGAACTTTATCAACTTCAGCCTGAGTATATACTTTCTCTCCGGCAGGTACTGCATTGGTATATGATGCAGCGGCTGTCTGTACTCCCTGAGATACTGCTGCAGCCGGTGCGACTGTTGTTGCCGGAGCCGGCTGTACCGGTGTAGTCTGAATCGGAGCTGGCTGTGGTGTTACTACCTGAGTTGGTGTTACAGCAGCAGCCGGCGTCACAGTAGCAGTTGGTTTTGAAACCGCTGCAACTTCCTCTTCCTCGCCGGTATGTGTAAATCTGTATGGTTCCTGTGGTTCTTCTGCCGGTGCTTCCGGTTCCTGTGGTTCCTCCGCAACCTGTCCCACATCATACAGTTCAATATCATAATCTTCTTCAGGTTCTTCAGCAGGAATTTCCTCCGGAGTCTCTGAAATAGCCGTTTCTGGAACTGTATCATACTGTTCTGTCTCTGCATAATCTGTCTCCGAGTATTCCGGATGCATGGACGGAACATATTCAGGATGTATTGTATCTTCTGACTCCTGTTCGGATACAGCTGCTTCAGCTTCTTTCTCTGTCTCTTCTTCATTAACTTCCTGAAGATTAATGCTTCCGAATCTTCCGGTAAGGAGTTCATACTCTTTCTGATTTACGTACTCCTCAGCAGCAATCATCTTATCAACAGCACTCTGTGGTGCCTGAGCAGCAGTCTCAGCTTCTTCTTCACTTATCTCAACAAAGCTGAAAGAACTTGCAGTATCTCTACGTCTGCTCTCGACCTGTTCAAGCTCAACACGATCCTTATAATTTCTGTCATGAGCTTCACGGCTTTCGCTGACAAAATCTTCCCAGACCGGATCTCCCTGAAGTCCGGTGAAATAATTACTCCTAAAGTCGCTCTGTTCAAACATATTCACAAAAGAATCCGGAACTTCGATCATGAATGATGATCTGGAGGTTGGACTCATAATTGTAAATGCCTGACCACGCTTAGCCTGCAGGATATCCTCCTGCTCTGTTTCATTTATTCCTCCTGCCTTTTCATAGAGCTTGCAGAGATCAGACATATCGTTCGGAGCCAGACCGAATACGAAACTGTACTGACAAGCATTTATGATTGCAGAAGACTTTCTTGCAATATCCTCGCTTCCAACGAAGTCCTTGATATTCTGAGTAATTACTATCTGCATACCGTTATACTTACGGATACGCTTAGCAAGCTGGAACATGAAGTCAAGGGCTATCGGGAACTTGGTATCAATAAATACATGTGCCTCGTCGATTACTACAACGATTTTTCTGTTAAGGCCATACTTATTGTTATAGTCTCTGTTCTTGATAATCTCGTTATCTACATATTTCAGAACAAGCAGCATCTGTGCATTTGCAATGGTTGAGTTTCTGTTTGCAAGCATAGACTGGAAATTAAATACCGAGAAGTTCTCTTCAGTCGTAACAGTAGAAGGACCATTCCAGATATTCGCATTTCGACCGCCTGTGGAGAATTTAGAAATATAATTAACAAGCGATCTGAGAAGATTTCTCAGATATTCATTATTAGTTCTCTCAAATTCCTGAAGAATTACATCATAGAGGTCATCAAATATAGGATAATCCTCTGCTGTAAAGGTAGACAGATCGGTATCCGGAGTTATTCCGAAATTAAGGTATACTCGTTCAACAAGCGAATTAAGGTATTCCAGAGCTTCCTTATCCACATCCGGAAGTATCTGTCTGAAGAACTCCTCAAGGAACTGAAGGTGTGTCGCAAAGCTTCCTCCCGGACCGCCACCCTCTGCTCCGGCTTCATCATCATCAAGCGCAGTAATGATATGGAACGGATTCAGTCGACCATACATTGCATTTCCTACATTTATAACCTTACCATGCAGGGTATGAGCCAGCTCAGAATACTCGTTCTCGGGATCAAGGATAAATATCTTCGCATCCTCGGAAGCAAGATTTGTAAGCAGTGACTTGGTAGCGTAGGATTTACCGGAACCGGACTTACCAACGATAACCATGTTGGAATTAACACGCTGTTCATTTCTCTTGAAGAAATCTATAAATACAGGAACTCCATCGGCTGAACCGAGCTGAATTCCTCCAACATCTGAAATATGCGCAAATATCCAAGGAAACATTCCGGCAATTGTGTTGGACGGAATTCCCCTGGCATCCTTAATCATAGGATCATATGCAGAAATCTGTGAACCAATGAAACTCTGAACCTGAAGGAAGTCCATTCCGGAGAGTCTCATTCCCTCTTCACTCCAGTTTCTCTTCAGAGTCTTCTTCATATCTGCCACATATGGCATCATTGTTTCGAAGTTCTCTGACAGAACAGGATCACTTCCTGTAGCAAGAGCATCATAAGCAGTAATATAAATATTTACGGAAAGCAGTGCTTCATTATCCTGCTGAAGTGTTACCAGCAGACTGGAAAGGGTATTTATATGTTCCTGCAGCTCGAGCATCTTGGAATCGATGCTGGTAGACATATACTGGCCTCTAAGTTCTGCAAGAGAACGGTCGATAGCCTTGATAGCCTTAGTTCTGTCCATAGGAGTTGCCTTAACAACAACCTTGGTACTCGGGAAGGACATTACTCCTGCCAGCCATGAATCTCCAACTACTGTCGGATAGGAAATAACTCTCATATTATGAGTTATAAGTCCATCAACGGTGGTGGTTCTCATGGAGAACTTAAGTGACTGAGGCATAGCCCAGTTCACCCACTGGTCTTCATCAATTTCATCAATTTCCTTCTCATCGAAATCGAGTTTGTTCGTATACTTAAGGAATAACGCAAGTTCTCTGTCATAAAGTCGTCTGACTACCATTTCGCCCTGTTCCAGGGTCATTAATGCCTGTTTCGTAAATGTCTCAAGACGTCTCTTGTCAGATTCAAAGAGAACGAGATAATAGAACGGATCTATAACTCTTTCATCTTCGCAAAGCTTTCTAACTTCATTTATACGATCATACTGAATCTCAACTCTCGCCTGAAGCTCTTCTTCAGTAAGAAGACCACTTTCATAGGATTTCCTTAGAGCATCCAGCTTGTCATATTCTGCATCAAGATAATCATCATATATAATAGGTCTCTGAAGCTTAACAATATTAGCACCATAATCACCCATGAGACCTCTGAGAATCTTTCCAAGACAATTCTCAATAGAATTATTACGTCTATGAGTAGAGAAGAAACGGAATTCTATAGGATCTATTTCTATTACGGTTCCATAATACTGACCATTATATTCAATAAAGCCTTCACTTATTCCCGTATATGGAATAAATTCACTCATCTCTTCATAAGAAGCATCCTGCTCCTTATTTTCAGACTTCTCCTTCTTCTTCTCAGCGCTTCTCTCAGCTCTTGCAAGCCATACTGCATCCTTCTCCTCAGGGGTTGCAGTCTTACTCTTAAGAATCTTATTCTCTTCCTTTATAAGCTGCTTAAGTCTCTTCTTCTCTTCCTTCTTCTGATTCTTCTCGTCCTTTAATTCGGCCTTTTCACGCTCTTCTCTGTCAAGAAACTCCTCGTAGGTTTCCTCTATGTCTTCACGACTATCTTCATCCGAAGAGTCATCATCTTCTGAAGCAGCTGCTTCAGAAGATCCAGCTTCATCCTCATCAGAATAAGAATCAGAATAAGAACCAGTATCTTCGTCCTCGTCTGTTACTTCCTCAGAGAAAAAGTCAGACAGATTGTTCTCAGACTCTCCACCCTCAGTATTCTCACCAAAGAAATCGTCAAGCATATCCTGTCTGGATCCACTGGACAGTCTCTTTATAGCCTTATCATCGTATACACGAACAAGCCTCCTGGGATATGCAAAGTACTTCAGCATATTCCAGAGGAATACATAGAACGGTTCATCATCAAGCCTGAAAAGAAGCAACACAAAAACAGCCGCAACAACGCCGGCAATAATCCAGCGTCCGGGCAGTGAAGATATTGCACATAATGTGACTGCAACAAGTCCTATAAGACCTACTATAACGTCTGCAATCGTTATATGCTTGAAAACCTCAATCTTAACTTTAGTTTTTCCTGGAATTAATCTCATTTACAACTCTTGTTACGTTTATATTTTCCCGGGCAGGAACGCGTCCGCTCCTGCTCGGTTCTATACTCCTTATCGGAGTTTTAGTTGCTTGGACCACCATACTGGTTATTCTGATTAGTCTGATTAACATTACCAGCAGGGTTATTATTTCCATTCAGGTTATTATTAATTGGATTATTAATGTTGTTCATCTGCTGATTAATCTGCGGATTATTCATCCCTGGGTTAATCTGCGGATTATTCATCCCCGGGTTAATCTGCGGATTATTCATCCCCGGGTTAATCTGCGGATTATTCATCCCCGGGTTAATCTGCTGATTATTCATCCCCG
>CACZPG010000084.1 GCA_902782965.1 uncultured Lachnospiraceae bacterium | reverse complement strand
TTCTCCTCTATGCTTCTGTCTCTGTAAGGACTGTTCTTTCCAGGCTCTGTCAGCGTGCCTCTGTAGGCTCTGATTTCCTCAGCAGAAAGATCATCCACATAGGCCTTGCCTTTCTTGATAAGCTTAATAGCAACTTCATACATCTTATCGAAATAATCAGAAGCATATAATACCTCATCCCTGAAATCAGCTCCAAGCCATTTAACATCCTCGAGAATAGACTGAACATATTCTTCATCTTCCTTGGTAGGATTGGTATCATCAAATCTGAAATTGAACTGTCCGCCATACTTCTTTGCTATTCCATAATTAAGAAGTATAGATTTTGCGTGTCCGATATGAAGATAGCCATTGGGTTCCGGAGGAAATCTTGTCACAATCTTGGTACACTTTCCCTCGGCAATATCCTTATCAATAATATTCTCAATAAAATTCTTTGATACTACTTCTTCACTCATTAGTCATCCTCCTCCATAAGTTCTCCCGGAAGAGCAACCTTCTGAGGTTCACTCTCTTTCCTTACCTTACTTTCAGATTTTTTATCATTATCTGATTGTTTCTCATTATCCTTTTCAACAGAAGTTTTCTTCTCAGTTTGATTCTCTGACTGTTTCTCAGCTTCTTTCGAGTCGCCAGATAATACTTTAGACTCTTCGGAAATAACTTTTGTTTCTTCCGAAGAAGCTGTCTCTTTTTCAGGAACTTCTTTAACTGCTTCCTGGACAGCCTTGTTCTTATTACGGTTCTTCCTGTTTCTTCTGTCTTTTTTGTTCTTCTTTTTTCTGTTCTTATCTATTTCTTCATCATCTGAGAAAATAGTATCAATCAACTCTTCTCTCTCAGATTTAACCTTTTCTTTTGAGGTATCTGTCTTTTCTTCTATCGAAGGACTTATAGAAGTATTTTTCTCAGAAGAAGCTTCTTCATTAACAGCTTTAAGATCAAACTCGACAGTATCCGCATGTTCCAGTTCAACAGCCTCTGTCTTCTTCTTACGGATTTCCTCAACTGTTTCCTGATCCACCACATCTCCGGATGGTTCCGGTTCCTGATATACATTCTCACCCTCAGGAGCTTCCTCAGCAGAGGCAACGTTAAAGGCTGAATCTATTCCGAAAGGTTTCTTATCCATTTCTTCTTTGATTTTGGATTTTTTCTTATCCTTAGCACGAGGAACCTTTACACCGGAATTATTATCCTCAGCTTCCTCCAGAAGAATCTCACCGGTGTCCTCATTTATTGCATAGCCTTTGCTTCTGCTTATCTTCTTAATCTTAACATCACTGTCAGATTCTTCCTCAGCTTTTTTTCTTGCATCTTTCTTGGCTCTTTCTATAAGATCAAGTTCTTCCTCTTCATCATCAAGCTGACTCTGAAGAATACCGTTCTTAACAACAAGAATAATCACAACAACACACATTATTACAAAGAGAAGAACCATCATAGCAAGAAGCTTCTTAAGAGTTTCACGACCGATCAGTTCATCTTCCTCCTGAGGTTGTTTTTTCTCAGGCTTTGCAATAAGCGGTGTTGCATAAGAAGCTTCTGTTGCCGGCTGATAATCAGTTTCAGCCTGTGAAACTTCAGATGCAGAGTTAGCAGTCGCATAATCAACAATCTTCTTAACTGCATTATAATTAGTAAAACCACCCTCGTCAGTATCATAGTAATAGAAACCTGAGTCACCTCTCTGGTTAAGGGCATACACAAGATACATACCGGACTCAGCCCCATCTGTATAAGCAGTGAACTGTA
This sequence comes from uncultured Lachnospiraceae bacterium, assembly GCA_902782965.1. Lineage (GTDB taxonomy): Bacteria > Bacillota > Clostridia > Lachnospirales > Lachnospiraceae > Eubacterium_Q. The sequence goes on along the minus strand of CACZPG010000084.1, from coordinate 2,647 downwards.
CATTATCAAGGGTCAGACTGCTTTCTTCAAAACCTTCAGGGAGCTTTACATCATCCGGTTTATTTATGATCACATAATTAATCCCTTCCAGGCTATACTGGATAAACGGCGAAAAGCTCTGATTCTGCTCATCAAAAACGAACCACTTCTGTTCACCTTCAGCATTCTGAAGACATACGACCTTTATGTTCTGATTAGGAGCCTGGTAAGCATAAATGTCCTTATCTTTGTAGTTTACATAAGATAGTTCATAGCCTTCCGGCTGTTTTGGAAGATGATATTCATTTACAAGCGTATAGCTATCATTTCCAATTTTAATTGCATCCTCTTCCGAGGCAATATTTCCTATTATTATCGTAGCTCCTGCATGAGCTATGGTAAGCGGATTTCCTTCAGCATCATACACACTGGTACCACTTGTAGAAATTGTAGCCCGACCTTCCTGAATAGCTTTAAATGTATACGTAAGAGTTGTAGGTCCTGTTCCGTTTATAGCTATCGAGCCGCCATTCTCTGCCTCAGACTGATACTGCAGAAGTCCGGGGGTGTAATCAAGATTAATGGTATATGCAGAAATGTTATCACCATTAATAATAATTGTAACAGTGACAACTTCTCCCACAGCCAGATCCCCGTTAGGTGTAAGTCCAATAGTAACGGAAGCATCTTCAGCGTGAACCTTTGCAGCAGGAACGCTTACTATCGCAAGCAGACATAGAAGTGATATCAAAATGTATGAGATTCTTTTAAGTTTCATTTAAACTTATCTCCTGTGAATTATTGATACTAATAAACAACCCCAACCACCTTATCCAAGTGTTGGGGTCCTCTTATCCATTAAAGAAATATCTTTAATAATTATAAGCTGCTAACGGGAATCGAACCCGTGACCTCAACATTACCGATGTTGCGCTCTACCTACTGAGCTATAACAGCATTTATTCTGTGTATTCACACAGACATTTATCTTACTTGAAAGAAACTAATCTGTCAAGTCGTTTCCTTTAACTTATTATGAACTCTGTTAAGAGCATTATCTACTGATTTTTCAGTTCTGCCAAGTTTCTCGGCTATTTCTCTTCGCGATAAACCTTGTAGATATAATTTAGTAACTATCTTCTCAGTAGCACTGAGCTTCATATCAAGCTGATCATACATCTGCTCAATCTTCTCGTGACGAAGAACAATACTTTCAGGATTATAAGCACCGTCATCACTTATTACATCCTTCTCCTCGCTGTCATCACTTTCATTATAATAAATTGAAACTGCATTATTCAGAGGAAAATGTTTCTTCCTGTTGGCAGCACTAATAGCAGAATGGATTCTGTTCCTTACACATGTTGTTGCAAAAGTATGGAAGGAAGATTTCTCATTCTTATTATAGCTTCTGATAGCCATGAAAAGACCGATCATTCCCTCCTGGGCAAGATCCTCAGTTTCTGCACCAACAAGATAAAGGAATCTTGTCTCACTCTTAACCAGCGGCATATACTTAATCAGAAGATACTCTTCCGCATCAGCATCTCCCTGTGAAATCAGTTCCAGGATGATATCATCCGGCAGTTTCTCATATTTTGTCATCTTGAAAACCTCTGTCTTACTATCTCATATGCAAGTATTCCGGTTGCTACCGATGCATTCAGCGATTCAATCTGTCCCTTCATAGGAATAGATACTATATAATCGCATTTTTCTTTAACAAGCCGAGATACTCCCGAACCTTCATTACCGATAACAAGCCCAATCGCTCCGGTCAGATTGCAATTATACATGACTTCTCCGTCCATATCTGCACACGCAAACCAAAGACCCCGAAGTTTAAGTTCTTCAATTGTTTTAGAAATATTAGTTACTTTTACTACAGGAGTGAAGTTCACGGCCCCTGCAGATGCACGAACAACCGTAGCTGTAAGCCCCGTCGCTCTGTGTTTAGGAATAATAACTCCATGAGCGCCACAGATATTGGCTGTTCTGATAATCGCACCAAGATTATGAGGATCTTCTATCTCATCAAGAATAATGATGAAAGGCGGTTCACCCTTCTTCTTGGCAAGCTCAAATATGTCATCCAGTTCAGAATATTCATATGAAGTGGTCTGAGCTATTATCCCCTGATGATGTCCCGTCTCTGACATCATATCAAGTCTCTGCTTCTTCACAAAGGATATTGAAGTACCGGTTCCTTTCAGCTTTGACAGAATATTAGATATGCTGCCATCTCTCAGTCCATCCTGAATATATATCTTGTCAATAGTTCTTCCAGCCCTGATTGCCTCTAAAACTGCATTTCTGCCCTCAAGCCTGTTATTTGACACCTGCTGCACTTCTTCGTCTTTCTGAACCATTTCTCTCGCAGGTTCACTGTGCAGTTCTGTTAAATCATTTCCAAATATTTCGTATCCCATTACAACACCCACATTAAATACATAAAACCTATAACACTATTAAGTGCAAAACTCCAAAAACATTTCAGCAACCATGAAACTCAAGGGATTTACTGATTATTTCATCCAGACGTTCATTCTGCCCGGATAAATAAAGATATCCCAAAACCGCCTCAAAGCCCGTAGCCTTTAGATAATTCTGAAGACTTGCATTTCTGGCCTTGGTATGCGGAGAAGAATTCCTTGCCCTCTTATAGACA
>CACZPG010000083.1 GCA_902782965.1 uncultured Lachnospiraceae bacterium | reverse complement strand
TGCTACTCTTGACAAGGTATTAACTCAGGATTCTGATGTGGTATATACCCGAGATAATGGAGGAATATCTGAAGATTCGGATGGCAACTTTAAGGCGATGGTCAAATTTACAGCTGAGAAGGGTAATCCTCGGCAGGTATATCTGATAGCTTATGATATGAATGGAAGTGAGAGTTCAATCGGCTTCACACTTACCCATCCTGATGATGCTAATCCAACACCAACTCCGACAGCTACACCTACAGCAGAACCGACGCCAACAGCAACGGCAACTCCGACAGCAACGGCTAAGCCTACTGCAACTCCGAAGCCGACAGCTAAACCGACAGCGAAGCCTACGGCTAAGCCGGAGAAGAAGTCGAAGGCAGAGAAGACAGATCCAAGTCTTACAGTAACCCTGGATGATCAGTGGTATGGTGTGAATTATCAGCCTAAGATTAAGACGGATTCTGATGGCGCTAAAGATGTGAAATTCACATATAAGAAGAATGGTGAGAATGAACAGTTCACAGATACAAAACCAACAGCAGTTGGAGATTATATAGTGCGTGCAACTGTTCCGGCAACGGATGATTATAATAAGGCTTCCGCTGAGACTGAATTCTCAATAGATTATCTCTCTACTCCTGATAATCCATATACTGTAAGTGGTACGAAGGGTGAGAATGATTACTATGTATCCTATGTTCAGCTGGTTGCTGCACCGGGTTACAGTATATCTAAATCAATCAATGGCATCTATCAGAAGAGTGTGATTTATTATGAGGGAATGGCTCCTGTATACCTTAAGCGTATTAAAGATGGGGCTACGACCAATGCGATCGCAGTAACTGAGAAACTGAAGGTTGATTATATGAGACCGAGAATTAACAGTGTATGTAAGGATCAGGATGGTAATAATGTAGACATTTATGACAGTGTATACGCAGATACCATAGAATTCACCATATATGATGAACATCTGAAGAGTGTCATATTTAATGGCCTTGATATGAGTGTCAGTGATAATTCAGCAACTATAGTTCTGGATTCTGATGGTGGCAAGAGCATATATACGATTAAAGCTTTTGATGATGCAGGAAATATGCTTAATCTGTCAGGAACTATATTCGCATTATGGATGAAATCCAATATTATTCCTGCGGGCAAGAGAGTCACGCTGGAAAGTGGAAATACTTATAATCTTAGTTCCGGAAGCTGGAGCGTAAGCGGAGATTCCACTACCTATTATACCAGCAGTTTCAGAGTAAGAAGCTCAGGAAGGTACGTATTTAATAAGGCTAACTGATTATGAAAGATAAGATTCAGATAATAATTGAAACTCTGGTTGTGGGAATTCTGGTGCTGTTTCTTACAGTGTCCAACCTTCTGGGTTCACTTGACTTCATAGCCAGAGACAGACTATATCAGGTGCCAAGAGGTATCGACAGCAAGATCAAGATAATAGGTATTGATGAGAAAACATTAGAGGAGCTGGGACCGATTCAGACCTGGTCGAGGGCGAATTATGCCCGGCTCCTGGATAAACTCAATGAGAATAACGATGCGAAGCCTGCTCTGGTAGGCTTCGATATTGTTTTCTCGGGAAATGTAGATGAAGGGGACGACCAGCTGGCTGAAGCTGTTGCTAAGAGTGGAAATGTTGTCGTAGTTAATCATCTGATCTACAGGAAAAAGGTCGTCAAGAATAATAGTGAACTGATAGTGTTTCAGGAAGTGGAGAATACTGAGGAACCCTATGACAGTCTGAAGTCTATCTGCAAGGTTGGTTTCAGTAATGTGGCTCAGGATTCAGATGGTGTTGTAAGACGAATAATTCCCGAAGAATCCTATCAGGGTTCTACACAGAAAATGTTTTCGAGTGTTCTGTATGATGAGTATTGCAAAATAAAAGGTATCACTCCGAGAACTATTCCTGTAGATAAGCATGGACGTTCCATTATCAATTATTCCGGAAGACCCGGAGATTATGAATACATTTCAATGTCTGATGTTCTGAATGACAGAATTGATACAAGAGCCTTCAAGGACAGCATTATTCTTGTAGGAGCTTATGCGACTGGAATGCAGGATAATTTCAAGGTTCCTAATGGAAGAAGTCAGCAGATGTATGGAGTGGAAATCCATGCCAATATTCTTCAATCCTATATTCAGGGAAGATTTGCCATTAACGGTAATCCCTACATTCTGGGACTCATTACGGCTGTTATAGCCATGTTTCTACATATTCTTTTCCGTAAGCTGAGACCATGGCAGTCACTTATTATCATGGTTGTTGCAATTGCGGCAGAAGTGCTGATTCTGATAGCACTTAATAATAAAGGCTTCACTTACAATATAATTTATTTCCCAATGGCGCTTGCGATTTCTTATGTCTATTCTCTTGCAATGGTATATCTTCTTGAGAAAGCAAGAAAGAGAAAGGTTCTTAATGCCTTTAAGAAGTATGTAGCTCCCGAAATCGTTGAAGAAATCTCCAAGTCCGGAGACTTTAATGTCAAGGTTGGGGGAGAGAACAGAGATATTGCGGCACTCTTCGTGGATATCAGAGGTTTCACAACCATGTCAGAGGCTCTGGAACCTGAACAGGTGGTTGAGATTCTTAATGAATATCTGGCTCTTACAACAGATGCGATATTTAAGAATAAGGGTACACTGGATAAATTCGTAGGTGACTGCACCATGGCAGTTTTTAATTCACCTTTTGATCTGCCGGATTATGAATTCAAGTCAGTATGTGCTGCTATGGATATAGTTAATGGAGGAAAGGCTCTCGAGAAGACTCTTATGGAGAAATATGGAAGAACTGTAGGCTTTGGAGTCGGAGTAAATGTAGGACCTGCTGTCGTTGGTAATATTGGCTGTGATTTCAGAATGGATTTCACTGCCATAGGTGATACCGTCAATACCGCTGCCAGACTTGAGGCGAATGCCAAGAAAGGTCAGGTGCTTATAAGCGATGTGTTGTATGAACGACTTAAGGGAAGGATTGAAGTGAATCCGATCGGAGAGATTCCACTCAAAGGAAAGAGTAAGGGAGTATTTGTATACGAGGTAACGGAGGTACATAATGCTTAGATTCTTTGGAAGAGGTGCAGGATTTTCAGATGCGCATAACAGTGCCTTTTTCGGGCTGGGAAATAAGCTGGTAATAATGGATTGTCCGCTTGTGACCTTTAACAGACTGAAGAAGGATGGCCCGGAAGTATTCGCACGACTCTCTGCAGATGATCGTGGGAGCGAGGATAATTCGGATTATAGTTCGAAGTATAATACGGAATATAATTCAGATTCTCAGAAATCCGAAAATTCAGACAAAATAGAAGAAATAATCGCAGTGATAACGCATACTCACAGTGATCATATCGGTGGTCTGGCACTTACTATTCATTTTGCAAGATTCATATGGAAGATAAAGGTGACAGTTATTGCTCCTTCAGAGTTGGTTAAGGAGAATCTTGCCTATATGCTTGAGAATCTTGATGGATGCAGTAAGGAGACCTACAGGCTTGTTACCGCTGAAGAATACATCAGTGAGTTTGAACCGGGAGAATGCTGGCTGAAGGCTGCAATTCTGACAAAACATGTTCCGGAACTTGAAGGCAGGTGTTTCGGTTACAATCTGACAGTGGGTGGAAAGAATATTATATATACAGGAGATTCCAATACGCTGGAACCCTTTATCCCATATATGGATGAGGGTAGTGAATTGTATACGGAATGCTCTGCCTTTGATACAGGTGTTCACATGTATGTGGACAGACTGCTGGAATACAGGCAGTTCTTCGAAGATAAGAACATTCAGGTGTACCTGATGCATCTGGATGATGCAGCTCAGATAGAGAATAAAACAAAGAATACAGGCTTTAAGCTTGCGCCGCTGGCAGGTGAAGGGGGAAGCAAAATGAAACATTTTAAATCAGACGAAATACCATTGAAGGACATATGTGATATCAGTTCTGCATTATATGCTGAGATGTGCAGTGATAAGGAGAAGGATCATAATACCATTTTTGAATATATGACAGAGCTTGGAAGAGCAATGGCAGATGCTGATAGAGCCAGCTTCTGGAAATGGGACAGACTTAAGAAACAGCTCTGGACCACTTCAGCTACGGGAGTAGACAGGATTGTAATTCCGGATAATACCGGACTTGTAGGTAAGGCTCTGAAGGAAGGCCGTGTAGTGGTTACCAATGATCCGTATAATGATCCGGATTTCAATAAGGAAGTGGACCTTAAGACCGGATATACCACGAAGTCAGTGCTTGTAATGCCTGTTGCTGACATTAACGGAGTATTCATCGGAGCTTTTCAGATTATCAATAAGAATGATGACAGTGGTTTCGATGAGGTGGAGGATGTAAGAAAGCTTTCTATGGCAGCGCTTATCTGTGGTCTCGCTGTTGAGTCAGAGTCCTTCTACGAAGAATCCCACCATGATAAACTTACTAAGCTTAAAAACAGAATGGGCTTCTACAGTGATTTCTCCAGAAAATACAATAAAGTCATTGATGAAGGAAAGCCTATCAGTCTGTATATCAGTGATATAGATAAATTCAAGAGGGTAAATGATACCTATGGCCATAATGCAGGAGATGATGTGCTTGCTTTCGTGGCTAACCTGATGGAAAATGAATGTACCAATAATGAATGTATGTACCGCTGGGGCGGAGAGGAATTCATAATGATGATGCCGGACACTACCCTGGAAGAATGTGTAGCCAAGGCTGAAGATATCCGTAAGAAGATAATGAATTCCACCATCAATGCTGATGGAAATGAAATCAATGTAACCATGAGCTTCGGCTGCAGACTGTTCGATCCGAAGAAATCTATAGAGCATAATATTCACAGAGCAGATGAGCATCTCTACACCGCCAAGGAAAGCGGAAGAAACTGTGTCATTTATCAGTAAACCACAGTTTCTCAGTAATGGATATTTGCCGGAAATAATTATATAAAAATAATAATACTGAAATTATAATGATCAAGGGACATTTCCTGTTGTTTGTAATAATGTGACAGCCGGAAATGTCCCTTTTGTTCTGTTACACAATAGTTTCAGGGAGGTTTTGATATGGAACAGTCTTTTGAGGTTGTTATGATTGACATACCGGTAC
>CACZPG010000082.1 GCA_902782965.1 uncultured Lachnospiraceae bacterium | reverse complement strand
TCGGTGCTAATACAGTAACTATGCCATATGGTGGTAAATATCAGCTTTCACCAATGCAGACAATGATTGCAACAGTTCCTATGCTTGGAACCAGAAGAACAACTTCTGTCAGCATGATGAGCTACGGACTTGATCCATATCTTATGTCATGGAGCCCATATCATGGAGCTGTTTACGCAGTACTTGATTCTGTTGCAAAGATTGCTGCAGCCGGTGGTGATGTAACAAAGATAAGACTTACATTCCAGGAATATTTTGAGAGAATGACAGAGGATCCAACTCGTTGGGGTAAGCCTCTTGCAGCTCTTCTTGGTGCATACGCAGCACAGATTGGACTTGGACTTCCATCAATCGGTGGTAAGGACAGTATGAGTGGATCCTTCAATGAGATAGATGTACCTCCGACATTATGTTCCTTTGCAGTAGACATGAATACTGTTGAGAATGTAGTTACAACTGAACTTAAGAAGGCCGGAAATGTACTTATTAAGCTTGATATAGATAAAGATGAAATGCAGGTTCCTGTATTCAGCGATGTTCTTGAGAAGTATGCTCTTGTTAATGCGGCTGTTCAGGCAGGAAAGATTCAGAGTGCATTTGCAGTAGGTTTCGGAGGAATCATTGAAGCAGTAAGTAAAATGGCATTCGGTAATAAGCTTGGAGTTGCACTTGATGACAAGGTTGTAAGCAAGGAAGAACTCGGACGCAAGGATTACGGTTCAATAATCATGGAGGTAAGTCCTGAGGATATCAAGACTCTTGGAATTCCTGCTAAGGTTATTGGTACAGTAAATGATTCTGAGAAGTTCACTTATGGTTCATATAAGATAAGTATAGATGAAGCTATCGAAGCATGGACAGGAAGACTCAAGGGTGTATTCTCTACAGACAGCGGCGTGAATGCAAGATTTAAGAAACATGCTGATGACTATAAGGCTTCTGTAAAGGAAGGCAAAGCTGAGTCAGAACTCAAGGCAAGATATAATCCTTCACTTACCGGATATGAAGGTGGATTATATCAGGCTAAGAATATATATGTATGTAAGAATAAGGTTGCTAAGCCTCATGTATTCATTCCGGTATTCCCGGGAACTAACTGTGAATACGACAGTGCAAGAGCTTTTGAAAGAGCAGGAGCAGAGGCAGAAGTAATCGTTCTCAATAACCTGGATGCTCAGGGAATCAGAGACAGTGTAGATGCTTTCACAAAGGCTATCAGCCAGTCTCAGATAGTAATGTTCCCAGGTGGTTTCTCAGGTGGTGATGAGCCGGATGGTTCAGGTAAATTTATCGCAACTACCTTCAGAAATGAGAAGATCAAGGAAGAAATGATGAAGCTTCTGAATGAGAGAGACGGTCTGGTACTTGGTATCTGTAACGGATTCCAGGCGCTTATCAAGCTTGGTCTTGTTCCATCAGGCGAGATAGTAGAACAGTCTGAGATGAGCCCGACACTTGCCCGTAACTCAATTGGTCGTCATCAGTCAAGAATAGCTTATACAAAGGTTGTATCCAATAAGAGTCCATGGCTTGCAAAGGCTGCTCTGGGTGGAGTTTATTCAATTCCTATTTCACATGGTGAAGGCCGTTTCGTAGCTAAGGATGAATGGCTCAGAAAGCTGTTTGCTAATGGACAGGTTGCTACACAGTATGTTGATGTTGATGGAAATCCTACAATGGATGAGGATTATAACATCAATGGTTCATATATGGCTATTGAAGGTATTACAAGTCCTGATGGACGAGTTCTCGGAAAGATGGGACACTCAGAACGTCGTGACAGAAGTACATATCTGAATATCAGTGGCGATAAAGATCAGAAGATATTTGAGTCCGGAGTAGAATACTTCAAGTAATAAGTACAAGGCTATAATAAAGGTACGATTATGGAAATTAAAGAAATACGCGAATTATATACCAGGGTTCTGGACAATATCAGATCGGTCATGATAGGTAGTGAGGAAGTTTTCTCTCTTGTTTTCTCGGCAATGCTTTCCGGAGGTCACGTACTTCTGGAGGATATGCCGGGAACCGGCAAGACTACTATGGCCAAGTGTATTGCGGACAGTATTGACGCAGACTTCAAGAGAGTTCAGTTCACACCGGATCTTATGCCACAGGATATAACAGGTCTGAATATCTACAGTATGAAGACTGAAGAATTTGAATTTATACCGGGACCGGTATTTACCAATATTCTGCTGGCAGATGAGATCAACCGTGCAACACCGAGAACTCAGGCAGCACTTCTGGAAGCCATGGAGGAGAGAGTTGTTACCGTAGACGGAACAGGAAGAGAACTCAGCAGGCCGTTCATTGTTATTGCTACTGAGAATCCTATAGAAACTACGGGAACATTTCCACTTCCGGAGGCTCAGCTTGACAGATTTATGGTTAAGCTTACCATGGGTGATCTGACTACAGAAGATGAAGTGAAGATATTGGAAAGATTTGTGGTAGATGCACCTGAAAAGAACATTACTCCGGTAGTCAAAGCCCAGGAGATAGTTGAGGCTGCACAGACTGTAAGAAATGTTACTGTGAATAAAGCAGTGATGAAATACATCGTTGACATTTCCGATGCAACCAGAAATTCCGCTAAGCTTTTCTCAGGCGTAAGCCCGAGAGCATCTCTTAATCTGATGAGAATATCACAGAGTTTTGCGGCTATATCCGGCAGGGAGTTTGTAACTCCTGATGATGTCAGATTTCTGGCGCCGTATGTATTTTCACACAGAGTAATAACCAGCTCCGGAATCAATAATCTGAATGAAACAAGGAATGTGATCCGGGAGATTGCTTCTACGGTGGATGTACCTGTTGAAGACTGGAAATAAATAGATATGACACCCATATCAATAATATGATATAAGAAATAATTATGAAGATTATTGCTGCATTTATAATACTTGCAACTATATATTTTATCCAGCATATATTTTTTAGAAAAAACTGGTTTAAGAATCTCGAGCTGAACATTAGTTTCAACCGGGATTACATAGAGTGCGGGGAGAGCGCTGACCTTGTTGAGATAGTTACCAATGACAAGTTTCTGCCTCTTCCTTCTTTTAATTTGAAATTCTCGGTGGACAGGAGTCTGGTATTTGATGACCAGTATAACAGTGTAGTCACAGATTGTTATCATAAGAATGAAGTCTTCACGGTATTCGGACATCAGCGGGTAATCAGAAAACTATCTTTTCAAGGAACTCACAGAGGTGTTTTCGGAGTACAGAATGCCAATTTCATAGTTCATGATTATTTCATGCTGAAGCAGTATGCCGGAAAAATGAAAAACAGCGATTATATTTATGTCTTCCCAAAGAAGCTTTCTACTGAAAGATTCAGAATTGCGTTTAAAGGTCTGATGGGAGAGTTGGAGACCAGGAGAAATATAATCGAGGACAGTATGTCCTTCAGAGGTATCCGTGAATATCAGCCCTTTGATCCCTATCGAAGCGTAAACTGGAAACAGAGTGCGAAGGCACGGGAATTAATGGTTAATATGCGTGGCTTCACTACGGATTCCCGGGTTCGGATACTTCTTAATCTTGACAGTGACAACATGATTGAATCAGAGAAACTTCTTGAAGAGGCTATCTCTCTGACCAGCAGCTTTGCACGTCAGTTCATAAAAGAAGGGGTAAATGTATCCGTTGTCACAAATGCAGTCGACAAAGATGGAAGACGGCTTCCGGGTATCGGAGAGGGAGCAGAATTAAAGCATGCGATCACTATAGACAGGATGCTTACAGAGATTAAAGGTTCAGAGGGGAAGGATACCTTTATTGAACTGATTAATGATGAAATCAAGAAGTTCAGTTCAGATAATCTTTATCTGATAATAAGTCCTTATGCCAGGAGAGATTTGCTTGAACTCCTTGACAGGATAGAAAGGAAGGAAGGTGCAGTGCATCTTATTGTTCCATTCTATGATGAGTACCCCTATGTGAAGAATCGCTCCTATGCTGAGGGATGGGAGGTGCCGATAAATGTATAAATGGCTTAACAGGGTTATGCGATATCTGCGCCTGATTTATGAATTCCTTTTCATTGTGCTTATAATCGATTTCGGAATATGTCTGTCCGGTGCAGATAAGATGAGGCTGAAATCTCTCGTGGTGCTTGGTGGGATTCTTATAATATCCTATATCGCCAGAGATTATCTGACCCATGCGATTTCACTATTTATAGTTCATGCTATACTGGGGCTGTTGACTTATTTATTCCTCGGGGATTTATATATGAGTATAATTCTCTGCATTGCTATTTTCGGCATATTCCTGGATGCTTCAGTATATATGAAACGGGGATATGTGCTCAAAAGAACTTTTGATGCGCCCTGGGATGTTTTCGTAGTGGGACTGGCTGTTTCCATACTTGCAACCTACAAGCATGATACGGAACTTCAGACTATAGGTTATGTTTCGGCTGTTATTATGGTCGTAATATATCTTATCAATCTGTATCTGGAGGGACTTCTTAATTACATGATTCTAAACCGACGTGTAGTTGGTATTCCTATGAATCAGATGGTTTCAGTCAACAGCTTCATAGTTACTACGGTTATCTTAATTGTTATAGTTACTATTATTCTGGCAGACCTGCTCGGTTTTCCTAAACTTGTCGGCGGTTTCGTTATAGCTATGCTGAGTATTCTGAGAATAGTATTTCTTCTGCTTGGTGTATTGATTGGGCTTGTAGCCGCATTATTCGGATATAATAAAATGAGACCCCAGGAGCAGCTTAGCCGGGCTATAGATATAGCTGAGGAAGAAAGCATCGTATCAAGAGTATTCTACTTTATTCTGGTTGCGGCTTTTCTCGCGCTAATGGCTTATATACTGATACGAATCTGTATCCACATTATCAAATGGCTTATATCCAGACAGGACAAGAATTTCGAAACAATAGAAAATCTGAAACCTAAGAAAAAGAAACGTATTACAAGAACTCCTATTGAGAGAGAAGAAGGTCCGGGAGTCCTGTCAAATGAACAGAGAGCCAGACGTATCTATCGGAAGAAGGTTCTGACTTTCAGGAGATTTTTCCTGCCGGACAGGTGTGATACGGCGAAGGATATTGAAGAGGCCATGCTCAGATATCCAGACAGTTCAGCAGTAAAAAGTAAAAGTGATAGGGAAGAAATAATAAATGATTATATTGAGCAGAAGAGAACGCTTACTGAGCTGTATGAGAAAGTCAGATATGGAAATGTAGTTCCTGATAAAGAATATCTGAAGAAGATGAAGGAACTGTAGAACTACACGCACATTAAATAATAGAATAGTAGAATGAAAAAGATGACAGAACAGATATGGACTTTGTGTACCATATAAGTTCTGTCATCTTTATTTTTATTTCTTTATCTTATTTTGTCGATCTATTAAGCCTCGTTATCAACAGCTGTAGCAGCAGTGATGAGTGCCATTGAATAAACCTCAGATGCTGTACATCCTCTGGACAGATCGTTGATAGGTGAATTAAGTCCGAGAAGGATTGGTCCGTATGCTTCGAAATTACCCATTCTCTGAGCTATCTTGTAACCGATATTTCCGGCATTGATATTAGGGAAGATAAATGTATTAGCATGACCTGCAACTTCTGAATTAGGGAACTTCTTCTTAGCAACGTTTGGTGAAACAGCTGCATCG
>CACZPG010000081.1 GCA_902782965.1 uncultured Lachnospiraceae bacterium | reverse complement strand
CATATTTCCCTTATATTTCTTCAACAGACCATCAATCTTCTCTACCTGAAGCTTTCTCGGATCCTGAACTATATAATTCATCCATCCGTCAGCAAACCTGATCTGGGAAATATACGCTCTGTGCGCCGCTGCCCTGATAAGGCCCACTTCCATAAGGCGCTCCACCGTCTTCGGAATCTCACCGAATCTGTCGGTCATTTCCATGGATATATCATCCACATCTTCCTCATCCACAATACGGGATATCCTCTTATAAAGCTCCAGTTTCAGGAATTCGTTTCTTACATATTCATCAGGAATGTATGCATCCACAGGAATATCTATGGTAGTATCGAAATCCTCTTCTTCCTTCTCACCCATTTTGGATTTGATGGATTTATTAAGCAGCTTAACATAGAGGTCATAACCGATTTCCTCCATGTGCCCAGACTGACTGCTGCCTAGCACATTTCCGGCGCCTCTTATCTCCAGATCTTTCATGGATATTTTATATCCTGAACCTAGCTCTGTAAACTCCCTGATTGCAGAAAGCCTCTTCTCCGCCACTTCTTTGATTACTTTATCGCGGCGGTACATAAGAAATGCATAAGCCGACCTGTCAGACCTTCCCACACGTCCTCTCAGCTGATACAACTGAGCAAGTCCGAAATTGTCCGCATTATGTATGATTATAGTATTTACATTCGGAATATCAAGTCCTGTTTCGATAATGGTCGTAGAAACAAGTATATCAATTTCCTTCGCAATGAAGGCGTGCATGATATCTTCCAGCTCTCTGCCGTTCATTTTGCCATGAGCATATTCTATCCGGGCATCCGGCAGAATAGCACGAAGTTCCAGTGCAATCCTTGCAATATCATCAACCCGGTTATAAACATAATAGACCTGACCGCCTCTGGCCATTTCTCTGGAAATAGCTTCTTTGACAATTTCCCTATCATACTCCATAACATAGGTCTGAATAGGTCTTCTGTCCACAGGAGGTTCCTCCAGCAGACTCATGTCTCTGATTCCGATCAGACTCATATGCAGGGTTCTCGGAATCGGAGTAGCAGTAAGGGTAAGTACATCCACAGTATTCTTCATCTGTTTGATGGTTTCCTTATGCTTGACACCGAAACGCTGCTCCTCATCGATAATGAGAAGCCCCAGGGATTTATACTCAACATCTTTGGAAAGCAGCCTGTGAGTACCTATAACTATATCTACACTACCCTTCTTAAGTCCCTGTACTATTTCATTTTTCTCTTTCGTTGTACAGAATCTGGAAAGCATTCTGACATTAATCGGATAATCCTTCATTCTTTCCACGAAGGTCTGGTAATGCTGTTCTGCCAGAATCGTCGTAGGCACCAGATAAGCCACCTGCTTATTATCCTGCACCGCCTTGAATGCAGCTCTGATAGCCACCTCAGTCTTACCGAAGCCCACGTCACCGCAGATAAGCCTGTCCATGATCTTAGTACTTTCCATGTCATGCTTGGTATCTTCGATAGCCTTGAGCTGGTCAGGAGTTTCTTCATATAGGAACAGTTCCTCAAATTCTCTCTGCCATACCGTATCCTCTGAGAAAGCATAGCCTTTCTTGCTGTTTCTTGCCGCATAGAGTTCTATCAGTTCATCAGCCAGATTATCTATATGTGCTTTCACACGGCTTCTGGTCTTATTCCAGGTCTCGCCTCCCAGCTTGTTAAGCTTAGGCTTTGCCGAGTCCTTGTTAGAATATTTCCCTATCAGACTCAGCTGTTCAACAGGAATGAATAACCTCCCGCCACCTGCATAATCTATATTAATATAATCTCTTATTCTTCCATCCAGGGTTTTGACCTTTTCAATACCCTTGTAGATTCCGATACCGTGTCTCTCATGAACCACATAATCTCCGATACCGATATCACTTACAGAGGCATAGCTCTCTCCCTCATATTTCTTGGGAAGTCTACGCTTCTTTCCTCCACCTTCTTTTCCGAATATCTCACCCTCACTGATGAGAACCAGTTTCGCATCACTGACAATGTATCCCTCTGCCAGAACCCCGCTGGTAACCATAACCTCTCTCGGCTGAAGTTCTCTGCTCCTGCTCTCCGAGAAGAAGGCCGGTATTTCTTCATCCATAAAGGAATCAACCAGTCGCTTAGCCCTTGTCTTAGACGGAGATACAATAAGAATTCTGTAGTCATCCTTTCTCCAGGCTCTGATATCCTTGATCAGTTCATTAATGTCCCCTCTGTAGGAAACAACACTCTTGGTATTGAAACATACGGAAGATTTCTCATCCCAGTCAGTCTCTTTCCTGTAGAATTCAGAGAAAAGATACAGCTTCCTCATAGTAAGTCTTGCTATAGTTTCCTGTGAACTGTAAAGCACATCCGCCTGTCCAGGAAGAATATATCCATTCTCGATTCTTGCAGTCATGGCTACCGTAAACTCTTTAGAATAACCTGATGCACTCTCGTATACTCTCGCAGGTTCATCTATACATATAGGAGTATCTTCAGGAAGATAATCCAGAAATGAAACTGTCGTTCCGAAGAAATAGCCTACGAAATTATCAAGTCCGGATTTGGAATTATACTCCAGCAGTTCTTCCTTGATATGTCTGATATAAGAAGTAAGCCTGCTGTAGCACTCTGTCTTGAAATTCTTTTTGAAAGTACCTGCAACCTGGTCAGTTTCCTTCTCAATCTTCTCCAGTCCGCGTCTGATACGATCTTCACTCAGCACATACTCACTGGCAGGAAATACCTCTATACTGGAGCATTCCTCAATAGATCTCTGGGAACCCTCATCGAAGTATCTGATAGAATCTATCTCATCGCCGAAGAACTCAACACGAGCAGGGCACTCTTCTGTAAGGGGGTATATATCAATTATTCCACCCCTGACAGAAAACTGCCCTCTCGACTGAACTACAGGTACATTTTCATACCCCAGCATTACCAGTCTGGAACATATCTCTTCTGTGGAGATTTCCTGTCCCTGAACCAGTGTAAATGCATGACGTCTGAAGTAGATCATATCCGGGAGTTTATCCATCACTCCCTCAATGGTCGTTACAATAACCGTCGGTTCATTTCTATATATTCTTTTCAGGATTTCAAGTCTCTTGGCTGAAGTCAGATTTCCGTGTACATCAGCGGAATAGAAAAGAGCATCCTTGGCCGGATACAGAAAAACCTCTTTGTCATAATACTTATAATCCTGACAGAGCTTCTCTGCTCTCGCCATGTCATAAGTAATGATAAGTGAGAATTTACTGTCGCCCCTTACTATTTCCGATGCACAAGGCACTGCACTTCTCGTGATGCCCCACACATTTACGGGACACTTGAGGGAATCCTTCTTCCCTAGACCTGAAGACTGTCTTACAGTATTCGTAAGTGCATTCATAACCACACCTTATAAGCCAATGGGAAATGGTTCTTATTAACACATTTAATTGAATCTGTTCATTGCTGAATCAGCGCCATTAGCTATTATTTCTTCAACGGCAGATGCCGCATCTGATACCGCATCTCTTATCTGAGGAAGCTCATCCTTAAGGGGACGACTGAGAACATAATCTGCCATGTCCCAATCTGCCGGTCTGCTGCCGATACCTATCTTAATCCGATCGAAGGTGTCATCTCCCAAGTGTTCAATTATATTCTTTATCCCGTTGTGTCCGCCGGCACTGCCCTTCTTACGGATTCTTATTCTGCCCACATCCATATCCGAATCATCATAAATGATGATCAGATCCTCGGCAGTACATTTATAGAAATCAATAAGCGCTCTGACAGCCTCCCCACTCAGATTCATATAGGTCTGAGGCTGAGCTATAATGACCTTCTCACCTTCTATGATACCATGACCGGTTACAGCCTTGCACTCCTTTTTGTTCAAAGGAATTCTGTACCTGTCAGACAATTCATAGATAGCTGAGAACCCCATATTATGACGTGTACCTGCATATTTAAGCCCGGGATTTCCAAGCCCTACTATTATCTTCATAATCTTCGCTTCGCTCCGGATGAATATATTACTTTACTCTGCTTCTTTATTGATTCTCTCTTGCATTATTTCTTCAGCTTCGGCGAGCTGCTTCTTAGTATTGACACCGAGAATTTCATTTACATCTTCTACCGGCATCGCATTCACCTTAAGCCCCGCGGTTTTGATTATCTGAATTGTATCAGTGAGATAATACTCCCCCTGTGAATTATCATTAGTTATCTTATCAAGACTGAAGGAAAGCGCTTCCGAATTGAATACATACATTCCGGAATTAATCTCATTTACTTTCAGTTCTTCCTCTGTACAGTCTTTATGCTCAGTGATTCTAAGGAAGTTCCCCTCCGCATCACGGATAATTCTTCCATATCCTGTAGGATCCTCAACTATAGCAGACAGAACAGTGACTCCGTTAGATTCTTTCTTATGAAGCTCACGAAGCTTCTTAATGGTTTCCGCAGTAATGAGAGGTGTATCTCCGCAGAGAATTACGGTGTCGCCTTCTGTACCGATCATATCTCTGGCACACATTACCGCATGTCCCGTACCCAGCTGTTCTCTCTGTTCAGTGAAATCTACTACATCTACAATTTCTCTTTTAACGAGCTGTCCCTGATAGCCTACAATCACAATTACGTCCATAGCGCCCGCATCCTTAGCAGCATTAATCACATAATGAACCATTGTCTGGCCGCATACCTTATGAAGAACCTTGGGGAGGTCAGACTCCATTCTGGTACCCTTGCCTGCTGCAAGTATAACTGCCTTGAACTTATCCATAATAATTCCTCTTTCTCTTTTATCAATAGCGCAAACTACTGCAACTAAATATTGATATGGGTATCAGAGTAAATCCTGATACCATAACCAACAACAAATAACTCACCTACTATATCAGAAACTATCAGAGTTTACAAGGCTTATAACTATTATATAATATTATCTTCTGTTACATCATTTTCAAAGCCACATTCTGAACATATCCAGATTCCTTTATCCGTAGAGAAATTCTCCTGAATATTCAGAAATGTCTCGCAGTCATCGCAGAACCAGAAGACTGACTCCTCCTTCTCTTCTGCAGTCATCTTAAATCTGCAGTCAGGGCATTTCCAAACCTTCCCTTCAGCTCCGAGATACATATTCGGACTCCTGCATACCATACAGTCTGTCCATAGCTTTACCGAGCTGTACATACTTGACTGCCAGTCAATTGTCTTATAATCAAACCCCTTAAAAGGAAGTATGGAACCACAGGTACTGCATTTGATGTGATTCATATATGAATGTATCTCCATCTCTTCATTACAGTTATTACATATGATTCTAAGAGGAAGTACATAAGAAGGATTCACCCTTCTCTCCATATATGAAGTTACACTCTTATTTTCCTCCGGGGTATTCACAGAGCTGTTTTGGAAGGAGATATCCATATCACGATTCTCTTCTCCGGTTAACTGGCATTCCAGATATCTCCACGCGGCAGGTGCATCAGCAAATCTGTCGTCCGGTGAGAGCTCCATACATTTTCTGACAAAAGTATCTATACGTTCAGACTTAATGTCACATTTCTCGCAAATGTACTTAACTGTTGCACCCAGTCCATAGATATCCGTTCTGTTACTGCTCTCTCCGAATCCAAACTGCTCCGGTGCAGCAAAGCCATTGGTTCCCATATTCACGGTATCCTTCTCATATCCGCCCTTATAATATCTGGATATATTGAAATCCAGCAGGAACACATTTCCGGTCTCATCTATTATTATATTATCCGGTTTGATATCACGATGAATGATTGCAGGCTGAAGACTATGAAGCTTATCAAGTATTTCACAAAGCTTATTAACCAGCTTCAGAACCAGGCCGATACTATCCATATCACGTTCTGAATCAATATCCAAAGCTCCACTTAAAGTCCATTTATCATAGCCCTTATCAAAGTCTTTAGCATAATTCTTATCCTCAGTCCCCTGAAAATCTGACAGATAATAATCTGTAAATTCTTCCAGTGTAATTCCTTTGATGTACTCCTCCACTACAAGAACCTCATCAGGAGAACTGACTATTTCATATATTTCGGGTATTCCCGGGATTGCAGCCTCCTTCAGGGTATCATAAATCTGTCTTTCATTGGTTTTGACATATTTAACCACATAAAGCCCCTTATCTATTCTGCTTCTGACAAGGATTACATTTTCCTTATCGTTCAGATATTTCAGGGGCTCGTATATTTTATCTATGTAATTGTGAAGATCATTAACTGTTTTGTCGTTCATCAGATTTTTCATATCTCACCAGAAGTTCCATACCATTTTCATACAGTATATCATTGGTTTCCCTAACAGACAAACCGCGATTAATTGAATAAATAATGATCGCATCCCTCTGTTTCTTAGAATATAGGGCACTGTTTGAGCTCAGCTTCAGGCACTTCTCCACCTCCGGAAATGTGCAGCCACAGGCAATACACAGAGCCAGCAGATTATTTCGTGTAATCTTCTTGGAACCACCAATCATGTGTTCCGCGAAGGTCCTCTCAATATGTGAAGCCTTCACTACCTCAGGTCTGGTCTTCCCGTGACGTTTCATCAGGATTTCGAAATAATCCTTGAAAGAATTACCATTATATCTTTCTATATTCTTCAGATAATCTTCCAGCATATGCTCATCCGAAACCGTTGAATTCAGTTGTTTCATTAAGTCATCTGTTGTTCTCATAGATCATTCCTATTTTAATAATTGTTTATAATCATATATATATCCTAATTCCATTATTTTCTTACTTTTAGACTCTATTGATACAATCATACACTCCGCTGTAGTTGTATTATATAGATAATAATACTCTTTCTTACCTGCATGATAATCCACTATGTCCATATATTTATCAGTATATTTAAACTTAATCCCCGTAAATTTCTG
>CACZPG010000080.1 GCA_902782965.1 uncultured Lachnospiraceae bacterium | reverse complement strand
GTCGAAGGCGGTTTTTTGAACGAGAATAAACGCTGGTGCAGGAAACTTATAAGAAAAGGATATATAACACTACTTGGAACTGATGCCCATAATACCGATTCCAGAGCACCTTACACAAGAGAGTATATTGACTGGATAGTTAAGAAATGTGGTTCTGAAGACAGTCAATGGATGCTTGAGGATGCTGCAAGAATGGTAATAAGTGGTAAATATATAGATTGACACTGAATAACGAAAGGTAAATAAATAATGAATTCCAATACCAATGAAGAAATTGAAATAGACCTTCTGGAACTCATTCGGGTTCTGATAAGCAAGATATGGATTTTGATTCTTACAACTGTTCTTGGTCTTGCTCTTTCTGCCGGATTTACAATTCTATTTATTAAACCGGTTTATAATTCTACATCAATACTTTATGTTCTTACAAAAACAACAAGTGTAACTTCACTTGCTGATATTCAGATGGGTACTTCACTTACTCAGGATTATATGGTTGTTATTAACAGTCGTCCTGTACTTGAAAAAGTAATCGATAATCTTGGGCTGGACATGAGTTATGAACAACTGAGAAGTAGTGTTTCTGTTACCAATCCAACCAACACACGTTTCCTGGAGATTACCGTATCTTCAACAGATGCATATCTTGCTAAGAAAATTGTTGATGAAATAGCAGATGTCAGTGCTGAAAGAATGGCTGAGGTAATGGAAACCCAGGCTCCTAATGTTATGGATTATGGACAGATATCTCCATCGCCAGCTTCACCAAGTATAGTTAAGAATTCTATTATAGGCGCAATGATTGGATTTATAATTGCTGCAGGAATAATTATTATTATCCACCTGATGAATGATTCGATAAAAACCTCTGAAGATATTGAAAAATATCTTGGAATTAATACACTTGGAGCTGTTCCTCTTGGTGATGGTGTTTCGAAGAGAAAAACTCACGGTAAG
This sequence comes from uncultured Lachnospiraceae bacterium, assembly GCA_902782965.1. Lineage (GTDB taxonomy): Bacteria > Bacillota > Clostridia > Lachnospirales > Lachnospiraceae > Eubacterium_Q. The sequence continues at coordinate 1,676 of CACZPG010000080.1, read as the reverse complement.
GATCCTTCAGCCAGAAGGCGCAGAAGGAAAGCGGCAAAATCAGAGAGTAATTAAGTAAGACAGTAAAATCAGAAAGTGATTGAGGAAACAGATATGTCAAATAAAATTGTATTTGAAAATCTAACTGAACTTGATTTTAAAGTTAATGAAGCATATAAAAGAATTAGAACCAATATTAGTTTTTCCGGTGAAAATATTAAAACGATAGCTATTACAAGCAGTATACCGAATGAGGGTAAAACTGAAGTTAGTTTCAATATTGCCCGATCAATGGCGGAGGATGGAAAGAAGACACTTTATATTGATGCTGATATCAGAAAGTCTGTGGTTATAGCCAGATATGGTGTAGATAAAGAAACCAAAGGTCTTTCCCATTATCTTTCAGGACAGGTAAAAGATTTCAAACAGATCATTTATAGTACAAACATTGAGAACTTCGATACGATTTTTACAGGTACTAAATCACCGAATCCTGCGGAACTTCTTGGTAGTGAGAAGTTTGCTACATTTATTAATGAATTAAAGGATTTATATGACTATGTAATAATTGACTGCCCACCTCTTGGTTCTGTAATTGATGCCGTACTTGTTGCCAAAAACTGTGATGGAGCTATAATTGTTATTGAGGCAGATAATGTAAGTTACAAGATGGTTCAAAGTGTCAAGAATCAGCTGGACAGAGGAGGATGTAAGATTCTCGGAGCAATCCTTAACAAGGTTGAATCAGGTGGTAAAGGTTATTATGGCTATTATAAAGGCAGCTATGGTTATTATGACAGTTACGGAGAATATGGAGAATCTTGATCAAATAATCAAATAAAAAATATTTATTAATTTAAAAATATGATTGTAATAATTTGATTTATTTGTTATCTTAATTTAAGAGAGGCGATTATTGAGAAGAGGAGGCCTGTGATTTATTATGGACGAATCTGTAGAAATCAAAAAAGAAGCAAAAAAGAAGGTATTTAAACCTGATGTAAAGAATATTATTATTCTTCTCTCGGATTATATTTTTATAATCCTGGCATACGTGACATCGCTAATGACTTTATGTGAGATGAGTAATACGCTTACAAATGCTGAATACCTGATAAATATTGTTATGATAACTCCTTTTTATGCTCTTGGAGTGATAGTTCTGATGTATATCTTCAGATTATATGTTAATAATAGTACTGTGGATATGCTGGTTGAGAGAAGAAGATTACTTATAGTTAATTTCATAGCCTGTATTATTTATATAGTTATTATGAAAATATTCAAGACTAATTATCCTAATTCATTCTATCTTTTAGGTGGTCTGCTTCAGCTTGCATTTACATCCTGTATAAGATTTGTATACAGATTATTGTTCGATAAGAAAGTGGTTACAGCAGAAGAAACAGAAGATTAAGGGATGTTCCTTATATAAGAAAGCCTGTCTATTCAGACAGGTTTTTTCTTATGTTATGAAAAAAATTTAAATAGCTCAGAAATACTGAAATCTAAAGTTTACAAGTTTAACTTTGGAGGAATTCATTTGAATTTTATATATTCATGTCGTATAATAAACCATGTATGTATTAATGATAAAAGGACTTATATTATGAATACTCGAAACAAACTTGAAAACAAACTTTATAAATATACAATTCCTAATCTTTACTTCGTTATTATTATTTGTATTATTCTTG
>CACZPG010000079.1 GCA_902782965.1 uncultured Lachnospiraceae bacterium | reverse complement strand
CTACCGTGGAAGTAACACTACTAATATTCAGGGAAATGGTCTGGGTCTATATATAGTTAAACAGCTGATGACAAAAATGGATGGAGAGGTATTCGCTTCGCAGGAAGGTGATATTTTCAGTGTGACATTGGTTGTTCGTAAGGTATAAGTAAAGTATAAGTAAGTTATAAGTAAGTCATAAGTCAATTATTAAGTAAATTATTAGTGAATTGTAAGTATCAAAAATCAACCTGCTAAAAGGTGAGGAAAGTATAATGATAAAACTGGCAATCTGCGATGATGAGAAGAAGATTCTGGAAGATATGTCTCAAAAGGTTAGCAACCTGATCAGTGAAGCAGATATATCTCTATATAGTGGCGGCAAAAAACTGCTGGAGGATATGAAGCAAATGAAACAGGAGGGCTTTGATATCCTCCTTCTTGATATAGATATGCCTGAGATAAGTGGACTGGAGGCAGCTGAATTGATTCAGCGCTTTGAGACAAAACCACTTATTATTTTTGTGACCAGCCATGACGAACTTGTATATGACAGTCTGCAGCTTCATCCTTTCGGGTTTGTACGAAAGAATTATCTGGATAAGGAACTGAATCGTGTTCTGGAAGATGCAGTTCGTGAGATATCATCGAAAGAGAAGAATTTCTTCTTTCATACAGCTGAGGGGGATATTCGTCTCAGCCTGAAGAATATCCTGTATTTTGAAGCACAGGGAAATTATATCAGGGTTGTTACCGGAACTGAAGAGTATAAGTTCAGAGAAACCATGCTGGCCTTGGAGAATTCGCTGAACAGTGAAGGGTACGTCAGAATACATAAGGGCTTTCTGGTAAATAGTGAGACCGTAAAGGTTATAAACTCGGACAGAATAATTCTGGATGATAATACGGAGCTTCCTATCGGAAGAAGCTATCAGGACTTAGCAAAGACAAAACTCATGAGAGGTATGTTAAGGTGATGGGAATAAAGGCTGATAAAAAATTTGAAGAACTTCTTGAAAAGTATGACAAGCTTTTCTCTGAATATTCTGAGCTGAAATACGAGCTGGGTGAAATGAAGATAAATGCGGATAACATCGAAAAGCAGGATGAAGAAATCAGGTCGCTTCATGAGAGTATGAGGAGTCTTAAACATGATATGAAGAATCATCTGATGGTTACTCTTTCATATCTGAATGATGGAGACGAGGAAGCTGCCCGTGCCTATATATCCCAGGTTGTAAATAAGTTAAACCGCATTCATAGTTATATAGAAACCGGAAACTCCCTTATGAATCATATTCTTAATGAGAAACTGTCTCAGGCCCGCAGTCAGGGAATAGATGTTAAGGCTGAAGTTGAGAACCTCTCTTTCGACAAGATGGAAAGTATGGACTTCTCGGCGCTCCTTTCCAATATGCTGGATAATGCTATCGAAGCATGTCAGGATGAGAAGAAGCGTGAAGAGGATTTCAATCCTGAGATGGTTGTAAAGATATACCAGAAAAAGGGTTATGAAATGATAGTGGTGAAGAATAAAATATCCGGGTCCGTCCTTGAGAAGAATCCGGAGCTTGTGACCACCAAGGCTGAGAGTGTTGAGCATGGCAGAGGCATTCCACAGATTAAGAGTATCGCTGAGAAGTATGCAGGACTTTCGGATTTTTATGAAGAAGAGGGCTTCTTCATAGCTTGTGCATTTATCCCTGTATGACACGCTGAAATATGGGGAGTATGTGTTTTAGCAAAATCCACGAAGAGCTATGCCCGAGGGTGGGCAGAGTGGTGATTTTCGTAGAAAATCAGCGGTTCTTTGCAGTTCGTCCCTACATAGATATCGTTTGTCCCACATCCCTTGTATAGTTTGGTTACAAGGGATATTGTAGCATTATAGGCAGCTTTGTTCCTATGAGGTTTATATGATTAATTTTGATAATGTATCTAAATTCATACTTTCTAATCTGACTCTCCACATTCAGCAGGGACAGGTTACCGGTCTTATCGGAGATACCGGATCAGGCAAAACTACTCTGGTTCGTCTTGCATCAGGTCTGCTTCTTCCTGAAAGCGGTAGAGTTACGATGATGGGGAGAGAACCGGCCTTTAACCGTGGAAAGTATGGGACAGGACTGGGAGTTCTGATTACCGGTGTACCTGTTCTGGAAGATGCAGATACTCCTGCCGTCGGATTGGAAATGTTACGTTATCAGTATGGGATTTCAAAGAAGGAATATGATGAGCGATATGCTGAGCTGGTTCAGGAATTCGGTTTTAAGACTTATGAGAATGAGAGAATTAAGAATCTCTCTGTAGGTCAGAGAAGAAGAGTTGAACTGGCGAGTGTCTTCGTCATTCAGCCGAAGCTCGTCATTCTGGACGAACCGGATGTGGGACTGGACGAAGAAGGAAGACAGATATTGGAGGCAAGAGTGAAGAAAGCTTCGTCAGAAGGAGTGACATATCTCATTACCTCACATAACTTGAATTCTATCTCTAATATGTGCTCGAGACTTGCTATCCTGTCAGAAGGAGAACTCATTTTCTATGGAAGTGAAACATCTCTCAGAAGCAAATATCTTCCGATAAACACTATGACAGTAACCTTTGAAGGTCCGCTTCCGAATATTGATGACCTGCCCGTCGTAAGATACAGGGTATCAGGAGATACAGTCTCTTATGATTATAACTCCAGATACATTTCTGCATCTGAGGTGTTGGCGGTTCTGATGAATCAGACGAAAGTATTAGATGTCAAAATTGATAAACCTAACCTCGAACAAATTATCCTAAAACTGCAAAAATGACATTTGATTAATGGAGGAAAAAATGAGTTTTATAGAGGTGGAAAACATCAGTAAGAAGTACAAGGTTAGTAAAAGGTCCGGCGGTATTCCGGGGATGGTCGCGAATCTCTTCGTTCCTAAGTATGAGACTAAGCAGGCCGTTAAGAACATAAGCTTTTCTATTGAGAAGGGTGAAATGGTGGGCTTCGTCGGACCTAATGGAGCGGGCAAATCCACCACCATCAAAATGCTTTCGGGAATACTTTATCCTGACTCGGGATCAATCTCTGTTTCAGGTATCACTCCATATAAACAGAGAAAGCAGTATGTTGGAAGGATAGGCGTAGTCTTTGGACAGAAGTCACAGCTTCAGTGGGACCTTCCGGTTATAGACAGCTTTGAACTTCTGAAGGCTATCTACAGCGTTCCGGAGGATGTATATAAGAAGAATCTTGACAGATATACGGAAATGCTTGATATGAGCAAATTTCTGAAACAGCCGGTGAGACAGCTGTCTCTGGGACAGAGGATGAGAGCAGATATTGCTGCGGCACTTCTACATTCTCCCGAAATAGTTTTCTTTGATGAGCCTACCATCGGTGTAGACGTTGTAGGTAAGGAAAGTATAAGAAGCTTCATCAGAGATCTGAATGCTGAGGATGGAGTGACCATGCTTTTTACCACTCATGATATGCAGGATATTGAGAAGACCTGCAAGCGCCTCATTATTATAAATAAAGGTTCTAAGATCTATGACGGAACACTGGAGGGAATCAGGAAGTTGCATGGTTCCTCCAGGCAGCTGGATGTTTTCTTCATGAATGATGAAACTGTATCAGCAATTCCAGGAGTTGAGATCCAGGAGGTTGATAAGAGACACATTCAGCTGATTTTTGACGGCAGGAACGTTCATATCAATGACCTGATGAGTCACCTGTTATCAACTTATAATGTGAAGGATATAAATATAGCTGAGCCGGATATAGACAGCATCATTCGCAAGATTTACAGCAGAGAGAAGGTGGCGTGATGAAACTTGGTGCTTATATGGCTTACGCTAAGAAAACATTTCTCGGAAAAAGCGCTTACCGTTTTGACCACCTGATGGGAATACTTTCAACCGTCCTTCAGTTCTTTATATTTTACGAAATATATAGAGCTCTGTATGGAAGTGGGAAAAGTGTGGATGGAATAACCATGTCCATGGTGACAACTAATTTCGTTCTGTCTCTCGGACTCAGTGCAATCTTTTCACCTAATGATTATTTCCTGCCGGGTCGAATATGGGACGGAAGTATTTCCACAGAACTGCTTCGTCCAATGAGCTTCAAGGGAAGAATGATAGCCGAGAATGTTGGCGAATCACTATTTAATCTGATTTTCAAATTCGTACCGGTGCTGATCATTGCCCTGGTTACAACAGGAATGGAAAGACCCGCCGGTGTTGGAAATATGATCCTATTCATTTTCAGTGCCATACTGGGCTATGGTGTACTTTTCAGTATCAGTTTCCTGGTGCAGATGACGGCTTTCTGGCTTATAAATATCTGGAGTCTGATAACCATTAAGGATGTGTTTGTAAATGTGCTTTCGGGTAAAATGATACCTCTCTGGTTCATGCCAGTATGGATGAGTGGCTTCCTTAGATTTACTCCGTTTGAATCCATTTACTTTACACCGGTACAGATATACCTTGGTCAGCTGGGTACTAAGGAAATGCTGTTTAAATGTCTCATTCAGATAATCTGGATAGCAGTTATATATTTTCTGGGAAATGTTCTCTGGAACAAAGGACAGAAGAAATTAGTGGTGCAGGGAGGT
>CACZPG010000078.1 GCA_902782965.1 uncultured Lachnospiraceae bacterium | reverse complement strand
TTAAGCCGCCTTTATGTATATGCTGATGATATTTACGTTATGAATAATAAGCCTATTAATAATCTCAATCCAAGATTCTATATGGATGGTAATCAGATAAATGATGTTAAGTATACAACAAAGTATATGACATATGATGATTATGATTATGATAGTGATGTATGGACGGAGGGTACACCAAGTGATCCCGGAGAATATGTTGTAAGATTTGAAGGTGTTGCTCCGTATTATGGTTATAAAGATTGTGAAGTGGACGTTAATGATTTTAGTAGTATAAATGATTGGAGTTTATTAAAGAATAGCTTTTATTACGGAACTCCAATTACTGAAAAAGATATTGTAGTTGGTGCGAGGGTTTATGATAAAGGCACTCGTGAATACAGGATGGTTTATACCTTAATAAATGGAAAAGATTATAAAATAGATGGGTATTGTTCTTACCCAACATATGATAATTGGCCTGTATCAACAATTAAATGGAAACAAGGATTTCCAACCGCAATTGGAAATTATTGTTTAAAAATATCTACAATAGGAGCTAAAAGTGAGAGCGGGTATTTAGAATTTAGTATTAACAGAGATATGAATCCGGAAGAAACTATTTATACTCAGCTAAAAAGCCAGACCAATAATGTTTCGATTAATAGTAACAGCTATACATTTTTTGAAATTAAACCAAACGTTACTGCTGAATATACCATTTATGCAAATAAAAGTAAAAAAATAGACTATTATTCTTGGGCTTATTTATTTGATCAATATGGAAATAACATTGAGATACCTGAACAATATGTGGATTCCAATAAATATATCTTTTCGATTAAATCAAAATTGACAGCAGGCACAAGTTATTATCTGTGTATATCAAGTGAATCTAACAATGATGAAGAAGATATAGACTTTATACGTCCGATTACAATTAACATTGCCGGCAGTGGTACAACCTATTCCTGGTATACACCACCTGCACCTAAGCCAACACCGGCACCCGGACCTCAGGCATTAAAGAAGGGTAAGACCTTTACAGTTGGAAAGCTTAAATACAAGGTTACAAAATCAGATGGAAATAAATCAGAGGTTACTCTGGTAAAGAACCTTAACAAGAAGGCTAAGAAGGTTACGATTAAGAATACTGTTAAATATAAGAATGTCACATATAAGGTAACCGGAATTAATAGTAAGGCTTTCTTTAAAAATAAGAAGACGGTAACGGTTAATATTAAAGCTACTGGAATTAAGACAATTGGTACGAATGCATTCAATAACATGAATGATAAAACTAAGATCAAACTTCCTAAGTCTAAGAAAAAGCTTTATAAAAAACTTCTTAAAAAGGCAAAGACACCTAAAAAATATTATGAGTAAATGATTATTAATAAAGGCTTGTCGGATCATTCCGACAAGCCTTTGTAATGAATAAACCAAGGAGACTAACCATATGAGTACAAGCATATCCGCAATTAAAGAAGAGTATAAGAAGGCATCGGATTTCGAGATAATGGAATTCGAACAGGAGATAAGTGCATTAAATGAATTCATTGAAAAGTATAGTCCTGACGAACGTTCGGGTGTTAAGACTGTTATAAAATCAGCTCAGAAGAAGCTTTCATCTCTGGAATCCGAAATAGAACGAATCAAAGGAATGATGAAGTTTGAGGAAAAGTATGGTGATGAATATAAGGCTATCTGTGGAGTTGATGAGGTTGGTCGTGGCCCGCTTGCAGGTCCTGTTGTAACAGCAGCAGTTATTCTGCCCAAAGGACTTATTATTCCTTATCTTAATGATTCAAAACAGGTTAATGAGAAACGTCGTGAGGAGCTTTACGACATTATTATGGATAAAGCTGTAGCAGTTGCCATAGGAATCAGGAGCGAAAAGGAGATTGATGAGATGGGAATTGCAGTTGCGGACTCGGCTGCAATGAAGGATAGTGTGCTTGGCCTTAAGGTTAAAGCAGATATGGTTCTTGTGGATGCTTTTAAAATTCCCGGTCTTGATTTAAAGCAGGTTCCTATTGTAAAAGGGGATACTTTATCCGTTTCAATAGCAGCTGCCAGTATAGTGGCCAAGGTTACCAGGGATAGAATGATGGATGATTATTCGAAACAGTATCCGGAATATGGGTTTGACAGCAACAAAGGATATGGTTCTGCTAAACATATAGAAGCAATAAAGCAAGTAGGCCCATGTGATATTCATAGAAGAAGCTTTATAGGGAATTTTACATAAGCTATACCATGGATAGTTTGGGCTTTTTATTGATTGTTACTCTTTACAATGGTTTGTTCATAATGTAAAATGAATAAGTTGTGTAAATAAAGAGGATTGGTGTGATTATGGCTAAAAAAATGGTTGCCATTGTGGGCAGACCCAATGTTGGTAAGTCAACTCTTTTTAATACTCTTGCAGGTGAAAGACTTGCTATCGTCAAGGATACTCCGGGAGTGACAAGAGACAGGATTTATGCTGATGTTGAATGGTTAAATAATAAGTTCACAATAATTGATACCGGTGGTATTGATGATGAAACTGATGATATTATTATGCGTTCTATGAAGGATCAGGCTGAGATAGCGATTGAAACGTCTGATGTTATCATTTTCGTGACGGATGTTCGTTCCGGTGTTACACCGGCAGATATTCAGGTTGCGGATATGATTCGTCGTTCTCATAAGCCTGTTGTTCTTTGCGTTAATAAAGTTGACAATTATGAAAAGTTTGAGCCATACATCTATGAATTTTATAATCTTGGAATAGGGGATCCGTATCCTGTTTCTGCAGCCAGTAAGCTTGGTCTGGGAGATATGCTTGAAAAGGTTGTTGAGGAAATGGGCTCTGAATCAGATGCTGAAGAGGATGAAGATATTCCAAAGATTGCGGTTATTGGAAAACCCAATACCGGTAAATCCTCTCTTATCAATAAGCTTATTGGTAGTGAGCGT
>CACZPG010000077.1 GCA_902782965.1 uncultured Lachnospiraceae bacterium | reverse complement strand
TCCCGGGAATGGCTGACGGAAAACAAGATATTCCGGTATTCCCAGCTCAAGTCCGCACTTACGAACCTCATCCTTAAAAAGCATTCTGAGAGGTTCAACTATCTCTTTAAAATCTACATAGTCAGGAAGTCCACCAACATTATGATGTGATTTAATAACCGCTGAATCACCAAGTCCCGACTCTATAACATCCGGATAGATAGTTCCCTGTGCAAGGAAATCAACTGCTCCGATTTTCTTAGCTTCTTCTTCAAATACACGGATGAACTCTTCTCCGATTATATGTCTCTTTCTCTCCGGATCTGTCTCTCCTGCAAGCTTCAGATAGAAACGCTCCTGTGCATTAACTCTGATAAAGTTCAGCTCATAATTACCCTTAGGTCCGAAAATGGCTTCAACTTCATCGCCTTCATCTTTACGAAGAAGTCCATGATCTACGAACACACAGGTAAGCTGTTTTCCAACTGCCTTAGATAGAAGAACTGCAGCAACGGAGGAATCTACACCACCGGAAAGTGCACAAAGTACACGACCATTTCCAATCTTCTCACGAAGAGCTTTAATTGTGGTCTCAACAAAGGAGTCCATCTTCCAATCGCCCTTGCAGCCACAAATATCTATAACAAAATTACGAAGCATTTCCTGTCCGTACTCTGTATGCATTACCTCGGGATGGAACTGGGTAGCATAGAATTTCTTATCGGCATTTTCCATGGCTGCCACAGGACAATCCTTAGACCAGGCTGTGATTTCAAAGCCTTCCGGAGTCTCGGCTATATAATCAGTATGACTCATCCATACTACAGGATCAGAAGGAACCTTTGTAAACAGGGCAGATTTTCCGTTTTTAATTACTCCGGCTTTCCTGCTATTCTCATCAGAAATTAAACTGCTTTCATCAGCCTGAGCCTCATCCGTCTTATTGATGCATATCTTTGTATGTCCATACTCACTGACAGGAGCAGTGGCCACCTTTCCACCAAGCAAATGTGCCATAAGCTGTGAACCATAACAGATTCCCAGAACCGGAACTCCAAGCTCGAATACTTCTTTAGTATAACTTGGAGATGTCTCAAGAAATACCGAATTAGGGCCACCTGTAAATATTATTCCCTTGGGGTTCAGGGCACGAAGTTCCTCTATAGGAATCGTGTATGGATGCACCTCTGCGTAAACACTACACTCTCTGACACGTCTGGCAATCAGCTGATTGTACTGTCCGCCAAAATCAAGAACAACTATCAGTTCTCTGTCCATAATTTCCTCCTAATAAATTCTTATACAAAAATCATGTTACACCTTATAAGAAGCAAATATCAGCTTCTGATAAGATAGATTCAAAACAAGGACAGCCCCACCTGTTGCAGGACTGCCCCTGTTATATCACTTATTTAAATGTTTTCAGGGCTTCCTGAAGCTGATTATCATCCTCATGTGGTATACTTACCTTTTTTTTCTGAGATTCATCCAATTCAACTTCAATATCAGGCTCCACTCCAACCTTATGAATATCTTCTCCGTTAGGAAGAAAATACTTAGCTATTGTGATTTTAACCGCAGAACCATCGGAAAGCTTAATTACAGACTGAACTATACCTTTTCCATAAGTCTGGGTTCCAACGATCTTTGCAGCATTATAATCTTTCAGACAACCTGTAAATATCTCGGCCGCACTTGCACTATTGCCATTTACAAGTACAGCAATCGGAAGATCAACCTGATGGCCATCGGTGCAGGACAGTTTATCCATAACTGCACCATCCTTATTCTTGGTCTCAAGAAGAATACCTGCCTCTGATGCTTTCTCAGCCTTAGCATCATCAGGAACCATATAGTCTACCATTTCAATAACAGAGGTGACCATACCTCCCGGATTGTTTCGCATATCTACAACAAGACCTTTTGCGCCCTGACTTTCAAGGTCATCAACAGCCTTCTTATACAATTCAGGTGTATTCTCTATGAACTGTTCAACCTGAATATATCCAATCTTATCTTCAAGCATTTCATAGGAAACTGTAGTATTCTCTATCTTCGATCTGACGATAGGAATTTCAAGGAAATCGTCTTCTCCATCTCTATAGACTTTCAGAACTACAGTGCTGCCCTCTTCTCCCCTTATGTGATCTACCACATAATCCAGTTCCATGTCTGTAGTTAATTCCAGATCATCCACTGCTACTATAACATCATCCGGGAGAAGTCCGGCCTCTTCTGCAGGACTGCCTGCAAGAGGTTTAACTATATAAACTGTTCCTTTTTCAAGATCTTTGGTTAAGGTCGCCCCTATACCTTCAAAGACTCCCTTGTCATCTTCCTGCATTTTCTCATATTCTTCTTTTGTATAATATACAGAATACGGATCATCCAGTCCTTTCATTATTCCATCGAAATAGCTCTCTTCACGCTTATCTTCATCCTTTTCGAAATAGAAATAATTATCTATAAGCTTCTCTATTTCCTTAGTCTTATCAACAACTTCAGGGGATGTTTCGCTGAAAGAACCTTCTTTGGAATTACTCTCTTCTACACTGTCAGTTTTGTCATCTTTGTCCTCATCTCCAAAAAGATTAAAATCGTATTTGGAATTATCTTCACCTGCCGTAGTAGCAGAAGAACTTACCCCACAGCCTGAGAGGCCACCAATAACAAGAGCCGTCAGAAGGGCACTGCAGGTTAATCTCTTATTGAATTGTGATCTTATTCTCTTATTCTTCATTTCAGTGTTATCAGTTTCAGTTATCATTATTTCTCCTCTATTTTAGTCCTCTTTATCACTTTCTGTATTAGCCACCTTGGACTTATCCTGGATATTCTTGTAATATTTCAAAGGATTTACATATTCTCCATTCTCTCTTACAGCAAAATGGAGGTGGGGTCCGGTGGATACACCGGTATTACCTGAGAAACATATTATCTGTCCTGCTGTTACGGAATCGCCAACCTTACAGCCATATGCTGACAAATGGAAATAACAGGTTGAAATACCACTTCCATGATCCACAATAACAGCATTTCCGGCATTTCCAAGATATCCAACATATATTACAGTTCCGGCAGCAACAGACATAACAGCTGTTCCCATCGGACAAGGTATATCTATACCTCTGTGATATGAGGTAGCTCCTGCCGTTGGAGCAACTCTCGGCCCATAATAAGAAGTTATAGTAGTGTGGGTCTGCAAAGGCCACAGAAAATCTTCACCATTATAAACAATTCCGTTATATACACCGTCTACAGTAAAAGACAGGTTATACTTAGCTTCAAGCTGAGCTATCTTGGCACTCTGCTCTGCTTCAATCTGTTCAATTGCAGCAACTTCACCTTTTGCAACATCTATATTCTTCTGATAAGCATCTATCTGTTCTATTTTCTGCTGGGACAGAGTTTCAAGGGACTCCTGCTTATCAAGATAGGCCTGCTGCAGAATATCCAACCCGCTGTTCAACATTTCCAGCATGGCCTTCTTATCCTCCAGCTTCTTTCTGGAATCATTAAGCTGACCGAGAATATTATTATTATATGAATCAACTGCCTGAATATACTCGGTTTTGTTTACTACATCAATATAATCTACCGAATCCATCAACGCATCCAGATAAGTGTATGTGCCATTCTCATACTCTTCTCTGATATGCTCTTTCAATTGTTCATACTGGGCATCCTGTCTGGCCTGAGTTTCCTCAATATCCTGCTGAAGAGCAACCAGTGTATTCTGAACTTTGTTAGTCTTATTCTGGATGTCATCAATCTTATCCTGATATTCGATGATCATATCATCTATCTCATGCAGTTTACTGATGAAATCATTCTGCTTATCCATAAGAAGATTCAGCTTCTCCTGAAGCTCAATCTTCTCCTGCAGAGTCTTGCTGTACTCCGCAGTAATAGCCGACAATTCAGCCGAATCAACCACTGGCAGACTCGGCACGACTGTTGCTTGCTGAGTAGTCAACTCCGTTGTTTTCTCTTTTTTCTTCTTTTCCTTGGTTGTGGTTTCGGTAGAGGAACCGTCACCCGGAGATGCAGTATTATCATAAACAGCTCCGGTATGATTACCGAACAGTCCCTTAGCTGCCACACTTGTAACGCCGGTTGCAAGAACCACACCAATAGAAATAACTATTAGTCCTATTAGACGTCTGTTATTCATATTATTCTCACACTTTCAAATGCTTCCTTGTGGTAAGGAGACTTCCGAAGAAACCTAATCCTATACCAATTACAAGGGTAACAGGTATAAGTATTTTGAAAATATCTATGGAAGGAGTAAAATTAAACAAACTCTTAAGAATTGTAAACCTTCCTGCAATATAATTAATAACCGTATCATACAGATAATACAGAAGTACAAGCGGAATGATAGATCCTATCAGTCCGATAATAATACCTTCAACTACGAAAGGAGCTCTTACGAAACCATTGGTTGCTCCAATCAGCTTCATTATCTTAATCTCTTCCCTTCTTACAGTAATACCTATGATAATGGTATTGTTAATAAGGAATATAGATACAAGGAATAGTATAAGGATAATTCCGAAAGAGGCGTATCCCACGAATGCATTAATTGCTGAAATACTATCCGCTGTATATGTAGAACTGCTGACCTTTCTTACTCCATCAATACCCTCAAGGAATTGAACAAAATCAGCCTGAGTACTTGAATCTACAAGAGTAATTTTGTAAGAAGCCGAATTAGCAAGAGGATTATCTTCTCCAAATGCAGCTCTTGCAGCTTCCGGATCATCGTAAGTCTGCTCTGAGAACTCTTCCCAGGCCTGTTCAGGAGAAATGTAATCTATGGTATTCACTTCTTTACGTGTTTTAATCTGCTCACCAATCAGATTTATAGCTTCGTTAGAGAGTCCCTCTTCAAAGAATACTGAGATTGAAATAGTACTTTCTATCTTCTTCATTGCCGATCTGAAATTGACAAGCACTGAATAGAATAATCCAAAAACGAAAAGGCAGGCAACAATCGTTCCTATCGACGCCAAAGAAAACAGAAGATTACGTCTGATATTCTTTGACCCCTGTCTAATACTGTATCCAATAGAACTAATCCTCATCGACGTAACCACCCTTCTGGACGTCACTAACAATTACGCCCTTCTTTAATGTAATAACTCTCTTCTTCATAACGTTTACTATTTCTTTGTTATGAGTAACAACTACAACTGTAGTTCCCTTAGCATTTATCTCATCCAGCAGATTCATAATATCCCATGAATTCTTAGGATCCAGATTTCCTGTAGGCTCATCAGCCAGAATAATATCAGGCTTATTAACAAGAGCTCTTGCAAGAGCAACCCTCTGCTGCTCACCACCAGAAAGCTGTCTTGGATAGGACTTATACTTATCAGCCAGTCCTACCAGGGAAAGAACAGCCGGAACCTGTCTTCTTATATATCTTGCCGGAGTTTCAATAACTCTCTGTGCAAATGCAACATTCTCATAAACGGTTCTGTCCTTAAGAAGTCTGAAATTCTGGAAAACAACGCCAATCTTTCTTCTAACCTTATGAATTCTGCTTGGTCTGAGACGGCTGTAATCATAACCAGCCACTTCAATTCGTCCCTTTGTGGGAACCAGTTCTCTAAGAAGAAGCTCGATAAAAGTTGTCTTTCCCGAACCTGATGAACCTACTACGAAAACAAATTCACCCTTTTCAATCTCAATACTGATATCGTTCAGAGCAACCGTTCCCGTAGGATATTTCATAGTTACATTTTCCATTTTAATCATAGTATTATGCATCCTTCTTGATATATACTTATACTTCGGATGACCCGCAAATGCAGGTCATACCAATAGTTTTATGATCAGAAATCAAGACTCTCCATATATTTCATATATTTAACAACCATAAGAGCAATCTTAAATGTAATAGCATCCTCAAAGACTCTCAGATCAAGTCCCGTAGACTTCTCAATCTTATCCAGTCTGTATACAAGAGTATTTCTATGAATATACAGCTGTCTTGATGTCTCGGACACATTCAGACTGTTCTCAAAGAATTTATTGATTGTTGTAAGAGTTTCTTCATCAAATTCATCAGGAGATTTACCATCAAATATCTCCTTAATAAACATACGGCAAAGAGGAATCGGAAGCTGATAAATAAGTCTTCCAATACCAAGATTACTATATGCGATAATATTCTTATCGCTGTAGAATATCTTTCCAACATCTAAAGCCATCTTAGCCTCTTTGTAGGAACGTGATACCTCTTTGATCTCATTTACAATCGTACCGAAAGCTACATGAACTGAAATCATTGCCTCAGTACTAAGCATATCAACGATTATCTGAGCTGTCTTATTCAGATCATCATATGTATCGGTAGGCTTAACCTCTTTAACAAGAATGATATTCTTTTCATCAACAGCTGTAATAAAGTCTCTTGTCTTGACAGAGAATATATTTCTTACGGTTTCAAGAGCATTACTGTCTTTCTCTGCTTTAGTCTCAATAATAAATACACATCTCTTTACATCTGTGTCTATGTGCAGCTTCTTGGCTCTGTTATAAATATCAACCAGAAGAAGATTATCAAGAAGAAGATTCTTGATGAAATTATCCTTATCTGATCTCTCCTTATATGCCACAAGGAGACTCTGAATCTGGAAAGCAGCCATCTTACCTACTGTATAGGTATTATCTGTATCTCCTTTAGCAAGAATAATATACTCAACCTGCTTATCATCCAGAACTTTAAAGAACTGATATCCCAGAAGCGACTGGCTCTCAGCCTGAGACTCTCCGAATGCTATAACCGCATCCTCATAATCAAGTGGTCCATCCTCAGTAGTCTTAGCAAGAAGACGACCTTCAACATCCATAACGATTAAATC
Source organism: uncultured Lachnospiraceae bacterium (assembly GCA_902782965.1). Classification (GTDB taxonomy): domain Bacteria; phylum Bacillota; class Clostridia; order Lachnospirales; family Lachnospiraceae; genus Eubacterium_Q. The sequence goes on along the minus strand of CACZPG010000077.1, from coordinate 326 downwards.
AACTTTGGTAATTGTCTTAATACCTTCAAGTGTTTCCTGTAAAATCTGATTTGAAATCATATCTTCACTCCTATTCTTGTAACCCCTGAATAATTTTATCGTAAATGATAAAGGAAAAAAGCATAGTTTCCCCATCATCTGAACAAACATAACTATTATATCAAAAAAATAAAATATAAAAAAGAGGAAATACAACTAAATGCTGTATTTCCTCAAAAAACATGCTTATTATTCGAATAAAACTAGTTTACAATGATCTCCTCTGACTCTTTATCAAAGATATGAATCTTAGACAGGTCAAATGCGAACTGTACTGTATCGCCAGG
>CACZPG010000076.1 GCA_902782965.1 uncultured Lachnospiraceae bacterium | reverse complement strand
TGAACTGCTTAACAAGTTTGCTTCCATCAAAAAGGCCTACCGTAATATTTGTATTTCCAACATCTACCGCAAATAACATTTATACATCTCCCAATCAATTAGTTAATATGAATTAATAGGATTTAAGCATTCCTATAAGCTCATAGTATTCTTCAAGCTGTTCGAAGAGCTCTCTCTTCTCATTTCTCAGCTGATTAACCTTGAGTCCGCTTCCTATTTCATCATAAAGAAAATCATTCTCTTCATAATTGGTGGCTATAGACAGACCACCCTCATCATCAAAATACAGAGTTATTACTCCTCCGATTTCCTCTGTAAAGATTACACAGGCAATCTTCAGCTCATCCTTAATCTTCTGTGGAAGATTAGAGTATCGGGGATTAATATAGAATTTCTCAGTATATTTTGATGCACTGCACAGAATCTGTTCTTCGGTCATTTATATATCCCTCTCTGACCCAGCTATAATCTATATCATTCTCTATGAAAGCTGAGCCTGGATAACATCATCCATGGTATACATTCCTGACGATTTTCCAGCCAGGAATTTAGCTGCACTTACTGCACCATTTCCGAAAATGCTTCTTGAATAAGCAATGTGTCTGATTTCTATAACTTCATCAGGTCCGGCAAAGATTACATCATGGGTTCCCGGAATTGATCCACCTCTTACAGCGGAGATTCCAAGTTCCTTCGTTCCTCTCTTCTCTCTTCTGGTGCTTCTGTCATATATATAATCAAACTGACCATCAGCCGCTTCATTTATGGCATCTGCAAGAGCAAGAGCTGTTCCTGAAGGTGCATCCAGTTTATTATGATGATGCTGTTCAACTATCTCTACATCAAATCCGGCCGGGCAGAATACTGAGGTAGCAGTCTTAAGCATATTGATAATAGTATTGATACCCAGACTCATATTAGCCGACTTAAGAATCGCAATCTTCTCAGACTGTTTCTTAACATTTTCCAGCTGTTCATCTGAGAGTCCTGTTGTACACAGAACTACAGGAAGCTGTTTCTCCACAGCATATTCAAGCAGAGCATCCGTAACCTTAGAAGACGAGAAATCTATTATTACATCAGCCTCTTCCTTAATGTCTGCAGCAGATGAATATACCGGATATCCAAGGGTTTCATCCTCTACTATATCAATGCCTGCAACTATCTGGGCATCCTGATCTGCCTTAACAATATCTGTTATTACTTTTCCCATACGGCCGCTGCAGCCACTCATTATTATCTTCGTCATAAATCTATCCTCTTAATTATCTTTAATGACTTCACATACTCAGGCTTAGATACCCTCTACGCCATATTCCTTCATAGCTTTGATAAGAATCTCTGCATGTTCTGCTTCCATTTCTGTAAGCGGAAGTCTTACCTTACCATTGGTCATTCCAAGAATTTCTGTAGCTTTCTTAACCGGAATAGGATTAACTTCACAGAAAAGAGCCTTACAAAGGTCTATAGCCTTCAGCTGGAGAGCTCTTGCACCTTCAATATCTCCATCGAAGAATTTCTGACAGAGATCGTGTGTATCATCAGGAATGATATTAGCTGTAACTGAAATTACACCGATACCGCCAAGTGACATCAGAGGAAGTATCTGATCATCATTTCCGGAATAGATATCGATGATTCCCTGTCCCAGATGTGCGAGCTCAGCAACCTGCGAGATATTTCCTGAAGCTTCCTTAATAGCTACAACATTATCTATTTCTTTAGCCATTCTTACTGCTGTTGCAGGAAGAATATTGAGTCCTGTTCTACTTGGAACATTATACAGAATGATAGGTGTCTTAACATGTCCGGCAACTTTTGCATAATGCTGATATAAACCATTCTGCGTAGCCTTATTATAGTAAGGTGTAACCATGAGAAGACCATCTACACCGCATTTCTCAGATTCTACAGAAAGCTCAACCGCTGTCTCTGTATCGTTGGAACCTGTTCCGGCAATTACAGGAATACGTCCGTTAGCCTGTTCTGTAACTACTGCAATACACTCCAGGTGCTCTTCCACTGTCATGGTTGCTGATTCACCGGAAGTACCGCATACTATTATTGCATCTGTCTTATGTTCTACATGATAATCTACAAGTTCTCTGAGTTTTTCATAATCAATATCAAGATCTTCCTTGAAGGGTGTAACCAATGCAACACCTGAGCCTTTAAATATAGCCATTTGTTTATCCTCCTCTGATAAAAACGAGGACCGAAACAATAGAGTTTCGGTCCATACTTAATCTAATAAACCGTAGCACTCCATCTTGAATAAGATGACAGTTCTCAGGCTGTTAACCTGAGCCCCAGCATTACGGTCCTCCCGAACCGGTCAGCTTCGGCGGCTTTCCCTTTTACATTTCATCACCTGAGCGGGAGCTCATACGAAATGCTACTGATGATTGCCGCAGCCTCTACATTAGACCTAATATAACACTGTGTAAAATTTATGTCAACGACAATATTTTATTCACGATAACTCAAATAACATTCAGAAAGTCCGCACACGAGTGACAATTTTTATTAAGCAAGCTTATAAAAATTGTTACTCGGTGCTCTATCGTCTGCTTCACAGACACTTTTAAAACATATCCGCAATATCCACGCTGACCTTGATGTCTCTCTGGCGGAGGGCTTCATAGCTTACAATCGTAGCTGAGCTGGCCGCATTAAGACTTTCAAGCTCACCCTTCATCGGTATTCTGAGAAGCTTATCCGCTGTTTTGCTCACTTCCTCAGAAAGTCCGTTTCCTTCATTTCCGATCAGGAGTCCCACCGGTCCGGTCAGATCGGTTTCATACATTGAAGTACCCTTCAGATGCATTCCGTAAATAACTATACCTCTATTCTTCAGTTCCTTGATATCTCTTACCAGATCATAGGTAACAACGATATTCTTCCTGAAGATCGATCCCATTGTGGACCGGATAACCTTCGGGCTGTATATATCCACTGAATCATAGCTTACCAGAATTCCGGATACCCCTGCTCCTTCTGCACTCCTGATGATAGTTCCCATATTGCCGGGATCCTGTATTTTCTCAAGTATCAGAATTAGAGGTTTCTCAATATCTTCTCCCCAGAGGTCCTCCACCTTCTTCACCTTCATCTTAACCGTGGCAAGAATCCCTTGTGGAGTTTCTGTGTCAGATATTTTCTTCATTATAGTATCAGTAACCTGATATACTTTTCTGTTATTATCCGCTTTATTAACAAATGCGAAAAGCTCGTCATTACCTTTGACCTTCTTTTCATAGAAATCAGTTGTTATATAAAGCTCCAAGAAATCGGCAAAGGGAATTTCTTCAACCATCCTTATTCCCTCAACTATATATTTCCCGCTGTACTTTCTTTCCTTTGCACTGTTACGAAGCTTAACAAGCATCTTAATCTTATCATTATCCGGCGATGTGATATAATCCATAATCCAAACCTCCCAATTATCAAAAATGAGTCAGAAGAATCGTCCCCGATAGTTCACCCAGCTATTCATTTCTTCTTTCGAACAAGTATCCTGTCACTTCCGAGTTCAAGCCTCAGAGCATCTTCAATACCTGACTTAAGATCAACTTCAAAATATGCCTTAACAGCCCTCTTCTCAGCCTTAAGCTGAACATAGACCGGAGTGAATCCTAAATGCTGCTTCAGTACACGATTCAAATGATACTGTCCATCCTGATAAGCCTTACTATCATCATACAGAACCCAGAGCTCATATTCTTTTGCTTCCTTCTTATCAATGATCGTATCAAGCGAAATAATATCCGAAGCTATAAGCTTTCTGTCTCTTTCAGAAATCTGAGCTCGTCCTTTAACTATTACAGAAGCACCTTTGACTATAAGATTCCTGTACTGCTCATAGGTCTTAGGAAATGTTATTATTTCGAGAGTTCCATAAAGATCTTCCAGCTTCAGGAAAGCCATATTCTCTCCATGCTTCGTAATCTTCATATTTATATCTTCAATGATACCGCCAATTGTGTAGGTTGCTCCATCTCTTGCGCCATTATCATCTGCCTGACCTTCTTCTTCATCTTCCTGTGAATTCATAACAAAGGCCATTGAAGTAATATTCGTTTCCTTCTCTAGAATCTCCCGATACTGATCAAGAGGATGACCGCTTACATAGAAGCCCAGAACATCCTTCTCTCCCTTCAGGATAATATCCTTGGTAAATTCAGGAACGTCAGGATATTCCGTTTCGAAGGCCTCTGCATTATCTTCACCCATAAAATCCAGAAGTGACATCTGGCCGGTTGCATTTTTCTTCTTCTCATCAGCAACCTGTGCCATCACCTGCGGATAAACCAGCATCAACTGTTTCCTGCTTTTTCCGAAACCATCAAACGCCCCGGCAATAATGAAATTCTCAATAGTTCTTTTGTTAGCTTCTTTTCCGGACATTCTGCTTATGAAATCTTTGATATCCTTAAAGCTTCCATTCTCGTCGCGTTCATGAAGCACTGCATTTACAACTGATTCACCAACCGACTTAATTGCCGACAGACCATATCTGATATTATCACCGGAAACAGCAAAATCGCCTTTTCCTTCATTTACATCCGGCGGAAGTATCTTAATTCCCATCTGCTTGACGGCATCAATATATTTCAGCATCTTGTCTGAATTATCCTTCACAGAAGTCAGGAGTGCCGCCATAAAGTCCAGCGGATAGTATTTCTTCAGATATGCCGTCTGATACGCCACTACAGCATAGGCTGCAGCATGGGATTTATTAAATGCATAGCTGGCAAAATCTGTCATCTCATCAAATATCTTGTTAGCTATGGTTTCGCTTATTCCATTATTTATACATCCCGGAACGCCGATATCTTTATTGCCATAGACGAAATTCTCTCTTTCCTTCTCCATGACACCGGCCTTCTTCTTGGACATCGCTCTTCGCACCAGATCTGATCTTCCAAGACTGTATCCCGCAAGAGCCATAACTATCTGCATTACCTGCTCCTGATAAACTATACAGCCATAGGTAGGTTCAAGTATCGGCTCCAGCTCAGGAGTATCATAATGAATAGGCTCGGTACTGTCCTTGCCTCTGATATACTGAGGAATGAAATCCATCGGTCCCGGACGGTACAGTGATATTCCTGCTATGACATCTTCAATACTGCCCGGCTTCAGTTCCTTCATGAAGCTCTGCATACCACTGCTCTCAAGCTGGAATATACCATCACATTTTCCGGAGGAGATTAATTTGAAAACCTCCTTGTCCGTCATTTCCAGATTCTCAACGTCTACCGTTTCACCGGTTCTTTCCTTAACACTCTTTATGGTATCCTGGATAACCGTCAGATTTCTAAGTCCCAGGAAATCCATCTTCAGAAGGCCCAGTTCTTCCAGCGTATCCTTCTCATACTGCGTTGTTACAGCCTCACCATTCTTACAAAGCGGAACATATTCCACTATAGGTTCACTGCCTATAACGACTCCGGCAGCATGCATAGAAGCATGTCTCGGAAGTCCCTCCAGCCTTTCAGACATATCTACCAGGTATTTAATCTCTTCATCTTCTGTATAGAACTTTCTGAAATCAGGACTCTCCTTCAGAGCCTTCTCTATAGTCATTCCGGGAGTTCCCGGAATAGATTTGGCAACCATATCCACTTTCTGAAGAGGAATCGCAAGAGCACGGCCCACATCACGTATACAGTTACGCGCAGCCAGGGTTCCAAAGGTAACTATCTGAACCACTTTCTCCTCTCCGTACTTTTCAGAAACATAATCGATAACCCGCTGTCTTCCCTCAGGCTCGAAATCCACATCTATATCGGGCATGGATATACGTTCGGGATTCAGGAATCTTTCGAAGATCAGACTGTATCTGATAGGATCTATATTGGTAATCTTTAGTGCATATGAAACTATGCTTCCTGCAGCAGAACCTCTTCCCGGTCCCACGCCTATGCCATTTTCCTTAGCATAATTTATAAAATCCCAAACTATCAGGAAGTAATCCACATAGCCCATGTTCTTAATGGTCTCAAGCTCATATGCAAGCCTTTCTACAAGATTCTTCTCTCTCTCATCAGAGCTTTCCTCAAGCCTTTCCATTATCTCATGTATAACAGTAGAGCCGAATTCATCATCAGAATCACAGACTATATCCTGAAGATCATTCATAACTCTGTCTATATCAACATCCAGATCATATCTTTCATTCAGCCCTTTGAAACAGAGTGATATCAGATAAGAATACGCTCCGGCGAAATCCTTCGGAACAACATAATGAGGAATCTTCTGTTCTCCAAATACAATTTTAACATTACATCTCTCTGCTATCTTGTGAGTATTCTCAAGAGCCTGAAGAGCATACGGGAATAGCGAAGCCATCTCCTCTTCAGATTTAAGATAGTACTGACCGCCCTCATAACGCATCCTGTTCTCATCATTCACAAGTGCATTTGTCTGAATGCACAGCAAAATGTCATGAGCTTCCCAGTCTTCAGCCCTTACATAATGAGAGTCATTGGTGCATACCAGCTCAATCCCGGTCTCCTGAGACATACGCATCAGATCAGTATTAACTATAGTATCATCACTGAGACCATGATCCTGCATTTCCAGGAAATAATTTCCCTCACCGAAAATGTCTCTGTATTCCAGAGCCACCTTCTTCGCTTCATCATACATTCTTCTCCGGAGATAAAATGCCACCTCTCCCTGAAGACAGGCCGAAAGACAGATGATTCCCTCGTGATATTCACGAAGCACTTCTTTATCTACACGAGGCTTATAATAGAAGCCCTCGGTAAAGCCTTTAGAAACAATCTTGGACAGATTCTTATAGCCGGTATCATTTTCGGCCAGAAGTATAAGGTGATAATACCTTTCGTCATTTGCTCCTGCCTCACGATCGAATCTTGAACCCGGAGACACATACACCTCGCAGCCTATGATCGGCTTGATTCCCTGTTTCAGACACTCCCTGTAGAAATATATACAGCCGTACATTACACCGTGATCAGTTATGGCAAGACTGTCAAAGCCCAGTTCTTTTGCACGTGAAACAAGCTCGGCAATTTTAGCCGAGCCATCCAGCAGACTGTATTCAGTATGTACATGTAAATGTGTGAATGCCATGCTGTCACCTTTATGGGATATTTGCTAGATATTCATAAGAGTACGAAATTTCTTCTCTATCTTTGAAGAAATCCTTGAACTTCTTTTATCTCTTCTCAATCTTTTGTAATACTTCTTATTAAGTGACACATTAAGTTTCTCATTAATGATCTCACTTGCTTTATTATTCTTCCTCTGCAGTTTTGCCCTGTATTTCTGTCTTTTCAGATATTTCTTATATTCCTTCATATATCTTCTGGCATAAGCAAAGGTATAATCCTCCCCTTTCTCAGCCAGCATGGTAAGCAGGAGATTAATCTTCTTCCTGACATAAGGATGCATAGCTCCCTTACCCTTGCCACGTCTGAAATAATCCAGAGCAGTTCTGTCGGTATATTTCTCTTTATTATATATCTTGCTGGCCGCAACACGGTCGCAAAACATTTCTACTATATAATTGTCAGGCATTTTCATACCTGTGAAGCTGCCATCTCTTTTTACCAGGTCATAATCCATCCAGTACTCCAGATGATGTTTATTTCTCCCCTTATGATGAAGCCAGGAAGCTGTATACCCCTTATCCTCACGTTCAGCATCATTGGGGCTCCTGTTACCCTGAAAGTATTTCGCTCCTACTAAGAATTCAGCAGGCGTATATTTCGAAAGATCATGAAGAATTCCCTGTTTATACAGACCACATCTGAAACAGTTCTTTCCCACCTCCAGCTTATGCTCGTTGATAGTGCAGAGGTGTTTGTACCAATTCTGATTCTTTATATCAAACAATTTATCGAACATTTATATCACCTTCTCCATATCCTTTTTACGTCATCCTACACCTTCTGATTCTACCAAAAATCTGTAGGTGATACAAGACAGAAAAAGGACCACACTTGCTTCATAAGCGTGGTCCTTTTTCAGTCAAAATACTTAGCGTGGTCTATGCTTCGGCTTTCCAGAGACCATGAAGATTGCAGTACTCGTAAGCTTCCTTAACTTTGTCACCGTCAACCAATGCAAAGGTTGCTTCCGGCTTCTCTCCAGGAGCAAGAGTCTTACGCTGTCTTCCCTGCTCTGTCTCGATAGCTATCCACTGAATATAATGTGCATCCATCATAGGATGCTCAACTGATCCAACCTTTACCGTAACGATATTTCCATCAACCTCAATAACCGGAACATGCTTCTCACCTGCTGCATCCGTAGTATTCGGAACTATCTCAACCATAGCTTCGCCGCAGCACATAACATCACATGCATCCTTCTCAAGATAGGAAATCATATTTCCACATTTTGCACACTTAAATACCTTCATTTTGTAACCTCCCTTGTATTACTTCTTTTTTAACAGTTACCCATACATGAAATTATATCAAAAATCCTCTGTTTTGAGAAGCGGATTTCCGATTATATACTGACAAATCCAGGGATCACTTCATCCCCTTTTTCTTCTTCTGCTGACCTCCGGTCATGGCCACCACCTGTTCCCTCGGCATAAGCCTGGTTCCAAATACCGCCAGCTTCATTCTAAGAGTAGGGACTATAATCTCAGTCCTTTTTCTGAACATCTGATCCAGGGCATAGCTTACACATTTCTTAGCACTCATACCCCTGAGAGCGAATTCTACTTCAGCTACATCATTGAACTCCGTATCAACCGGTCCCGGACATAACGCACCAATGTATAATTCACTATGCGCTTCTCTCATTTCCCTTGCTACGGCCTGGGTAAGACTGGTAACATAGGCTTTGGTCGCATAATAGGTTGCCATGTAAGGTCCACCCGGAAAGAGCCCTGCAGATGATGCAACATTCAGTATGTATCCGTGAAGCTTCTGCTTCATCTTCATAAGCATAAGCTTCATAAGTATATGAACAGCCGTTACATTTACATCTATCATACCAAGTTCTTTATTGATATCTGTTTCGCTGAAGCGTCCACAATCACCGAAGCCAGCATTATTAATGAATACTTCTACATCCAGATCCTTCAACTTCTCTACAAGTCCAATGCATTCACTTCTTTCGCTCAGGTCAGCCTGTATTACGATACTTTCAGTTTTTAGGATTGTCTGAATCTTTTCAAGTTTATCCTTACGTCTTGCCACAAGAACTATCTTGTAGCCTCTTTCTGACAGCTGTTTTGCAAATTCCAGTCCCAGCCCGCTGCTGGCACCTGTAACAACAGCATATGTATTCTTAGTCGCCATTTCTATGCCTCTTATTATTCTGATTCGATATATGTTTTCCAGGAATATCTGATTCCATTAATATAATATGAAAAAACACTATCCACATTTTAGCATTAAAAATGGGATAGTGCTATATGATTTTATGTATGTCTGAGGATTTCTCCCCTATGAATTAAGTGTGATACCACCCGGAAGAACAAAATTAGAAGAATCAAATGAACCGGACTGAATAGTGAAACCGGAAACTCTGCAACGCTTAGGTGTTTCTTCTGTGGTACCCTTATTCTGAAGATTATCAAGCATGCTCTCATTCTTACCGATTACATCTACATAGATATTATCAAAGTGACGAAACAGATCTTTACAACAGTCGAAAACCCTCTTTTTTTGTGCATATTGTACAAATCAGCACTTTAAAGCTTCATTGTTACTTATTAAGTGACACAAAAAAAGTGCCGCAAGCGGCACTCTTTAACTATTATTCTGTTGAGACTACATTATTCTGAATAATCAGCTTCGACTTAGCCTCTG
>CACZPG010000075.1 GCA_902782965.1 uncultured Lachnospiraceae bacterium | reverse complement strand
CTGATGAAGATGGACGGCTGGTTCAGCTTCATTATTACACCTATCGGTTTTGTAAAAATGTTTGTATTCGGTTTCGTGGCATACTTAATTGTAATGTTCATCGATTACAACAGGATTAAGAAGATTCCTATGGAAGAAGCCCTCAAAAACGTCGAATAGGAGCCTTGAATAATTGTGTTGAATAGAAGCCTTAAATAAATGATGACACTCCGGAAGCTCTTTGATATAATTATCGCATTATTGATTAGGGGGAAGCAAAAATGCAGTTAAAGGTTAAAGAACCGGAAAATCCAAATGAAGGAAATGATAATGAACAGACCGGCTCTTCCGGTCAGACAAATATGGTTTCCAATAATGATTTCATGGTTCCGGAGCAGAAGGATTTTATTGAAGGTGATGGAATCTTTGGTAATACCCAGACGTTTGACAGTTATATGAATACTGATAATGGTTTAAATGGTACCGGAAGGAAAGTAGATCAGTATGGCAATCCTTATGATACTCCATATGGAAATAATACAGGAAATGCCGGTAATCAGGGCTACGATCCCAATAATTCGGGTTCATCAGTTAGCAATAAACCCAGAAAACTGACCAAAAAGGAATTCTATATCAGTCCCAGGAACCGTAAGGAAAGAGATAGTATTGTTATCAGCTGTATCGTAATAATTGCTGCTGCTTTATTTGATGTAGTGAGAGTGAATTTCTGGCTGGATATATTGAAGAAGCAGATAGATATGGTTAATAAAATGTCAGAAACCCTGGGAATGCAGGATGAATATTATATAGATACAAAGGCTATCATGACGACACAGATCATAATGTCCGTGATATTGATAGCTTTGGCTGTTGGTATATTTATATGGAAGAGCAGAGTATGTGCGATAAGCGGTTTTGTATTTACGATTGTTAATATCATATATACAATTGTGAAAGCTCATAACTTCAGATGGTACTGGACAGTAATTGCCTTCGGATATGCAATGGTTGCAACCATTAGATTTAACCAAGCATGGAAGGAATATGAGGAAGACGGAGACTGGAAACGGGAATGGTAATAAGAAACCTCCTGCAGCTAAGGCTGCAGGAGGTTTTCTCTTTTACTCAAATGAGTTCATGCATCCTATGAATATAGGAAGATTTGTTTTTTTATCTATGATGGCATAGACAAATGGATGATCAAGTTTTATCGTTATTTGTGGTTTAGGATCTCTTACGCTGGTGGCCTTGTCAGCAACTATTGCGGTTACGGCGGCGGCCTTTGTACCTTTCCGGTCTACTTCGATATGAGTTTTATGGAGAACCTTTGTGAAATAATAATTTGAATTTGGTTCTTTCTTAAACATGTTGTAAAGATTTGCGTTATTCCTGTCAAAGGCATCGGTAACGCCCATGCCTGTAAGAAGCTCAGACATTTCCTTATCATAATCAAGCTTAAATTCCGGCATTTTAATGAATACATCCGCATCATATTTATCATTGGATAAGGCTTTATTCCAGGACCCTTCATCTGCAGCAATCTGTGAAATATAATCTGCAGGAGTAACTCCCTCCGGCATTTCTATTCCAACAAAGGCATATTCATAGCCTTTATAGTTTTTCTTAAAGCCTTTGGCTCCGTTTAACTCGAAATATCCATCTACCTTACCGTTCATCATTGAGACTTTGGAAGTGGTACCATCAAGATTTGTGAATTTCTGATTCTTCTGAACCTGCTGCTTCGTGAAAGGTTCTGCCCAGGAACCTTCGAAGGCTATAGCATTTATCAGATACATTACTTCATCTTTGCTGAATCTGCTTACAATCTTGGGAATCATCTTATCGGTATTTTTATATACCCAGTTGTTCATATCCTTGACGGTATTATTATCAAACTGAGCTTTGTATATTTCAGCATCATAATACTTCTTCACAGTCTTGAGATATTTCTTCTTAACTTTCACATCCTGCCGGTCTATCACCCATATGGAATTGCCTACATTCCATTTGACAGCTTTATTGGATTCCATTTTCTTCATCTGTTTACAAAGGAGACTGTTTGTGTCGGCTGTTTTAAGTCCGCCGTAAACCACATCCTCTATCTGGCTTCGGGTTTTTCCCTTGGCTCCATTCTCTGCCAGACCAAAAGCAAACATAATTGAAGTCGGAGAAATGAAGACGTTCTTACCGGCATCATCATTTTTGATAGTTTCATCAAGAAGCTTAAGAGAGGCAGAGGTAAGGCTGACGGCTTCGCCGGATTTCATTTTCCTTCCTTTATCTCTTTTGACTTTAATGCTTGATGTAAGATCACGTGTTTTCCTGGATTTGGCGTTAATAGTGTCTGCATTAAATGAACTTAGAAGAATCAGAAATGTCAGACAAAGCATTAATACTTTTCTTTTTTTCATCAATGATACCTCCGTTTAAATATGATGTGAGAGTCAAAAAGTATTTTTTGACTTATGATATTTATGTCATTTTAATCCATTGACGGAAACATATGCAACTAATAGTTAAACAAAAAGAGAATGATTAATTATTTGCTGACAGAAAAAGGCGCAAAAAGTGGTTTCTCTTTCTTGACATGCTCTGGCATTGGTGCCATAATTAAAGAGTTAAAAATCCATTTAAAAAGGCAGGTGAATGTAAGTGGCAAACGGCGACAGTTACGGGTCAGACGGGCGATGGTGTATACATAGATATAAGAAGCATCCGGACTATTCATGCCTGGCTGCTTTCTAAACCTCTGTTATATACCGTTTTTAATGCGCCTATTGTTTGATCTGTAAGTTATTATTTCGGATACAAACATAGGTTGTTTTTATTTGTGTCGGCTGTTATCGGAAATTATTGATAATGGTCGGGCTTCACAAATTATGCTCCACTGACTCTGCAGGTATCGTTGAGAAAATGATAAAAGCGGAGGCTGAAATGGAAGAGAATAAAGACGAAAAAGTATTAGACGGTAATTCTGTACCGGAAGACATTTCCACTTCGGAAAATGAAAACGACATTTCTCTATCAAAGCCTGATTATGAGGCTGAGATTCTAAATATAATCAGAAGCAACAGTTCCCCCAGGATAATGCTCGAGAAGATTGAGGACTATCATGCAAATGATATCGCCGGTGTTTTTGGTGTGCTTAATCCACAGGAGAGGAAGAAACTTTATAGAATAAGTAATCCCGAAATGCTGGCAGAAGTATTTGAATACATAGATGAAGGTGATGCCGGAAAATATCTGGATGAAATGGATATTCGTAAAGCGGCGGCTGTTGTTTCAGAGCTGGAGACCGATACTGCAGCAAATGTACTTCATCAGATAGAGAAAGAGAAGAGAACTCTGATCATAGATTCAATTCATCCGGAAATCCAGAAAGAAATCAGATTGCTGGCATCCTTCGATGAAGATGAAATAGGTAGTCATATGACTACTAACTGTATAATAATAAGGGAGAATCTGACTGTTAAGCAGGCAATGACCGAACTGGTCAGACAGGCAGAGGACAACGACAACATTTCCACACTTTTTGTGGTGGATGACAGCGATGTGTTCTGTGGAGCCATAGACCTTAAGGATCTTATTATTGCAAGGAATACAGTTCCTCTGGATGACCTGATAGTGACCTCCTTCCCCTACGTCTATGCAAATGAATCGATAGATGATTGTATTGAAAGACTGAAGGATTATTCGGAGGATTACATTCCGGTTCTTGATAACATGAATAAGATTCTGGGTATAATCACTGCCCAGAGTATCATAGAAGTAGTAGATGATGAGATGGGTGAAGATTATGCTAAGCTGGCCGGTCTTATCGCAGAGGAAGATCTGAAGGAACCTCTTGTTCAAAGTATGAGGAAGAGACTTCCGTGGCTGGTTATCCTGCTGGCACTTGGCATGGTGGTTTCCAGTGTAGTAGGTATGTTTGACAAGGTAGTTGCACAGCTGACTCTGATTATGGCGTTCCAGTCACTTATCCTGGATATGGCCGGAAATGTAGGAACCCAGTCGCTGGCGGTAACTATCCGTGTTCTGACGGATGAGAATCTTACCTTTAAACAGAAGGGCCATCTGGTAACGAAGGAAATGCGGGTAGGTTTATGCAATGGACTTCTGCTGGGCTTCATTTCATTCATCATGGTAGGCATATATATCATGCTGTTTAAAGGAAAGGAATTCGGATTCTCATTTGCGGTATCCGGATGCATCGGAGCATCTTTGCTGCTGGCAATGATAATTTCAAGTGCAGTAGGAACCTTGATTCCTCTGTTCTTCAAGAAAATTAAGGTGGATCCGGCAGTTGCTTCCGGACCTCTCATTACAACTGTCAACGATTTGGTAGCAGTAGTCACTTATTATGGAATGAGCTGGATATTGCTGCTGAATACACTTCATTTCAGTAATTGAT
>CACZPG010000074.1 GCA_902782965.1 uncultured Lachnospiraceae bacterium | reverse complement strand
GCGACCCCCTCCTTGGCAAGGAGGTGCTCCACCACTGAGCCACTCGCGCAAATGCGACTATGCACTGTCGCAACAATGGCTATATTAACATAACTTTATAATACTGTCAACAAAATATTTATATTATTTTTTAAAACAGGATATTTTTTCTGTTACTGAGAAGGGATGCTCCTGACACTATATTAAGAATACCGAGAGTTAACCCAATAACTATCAGAAGAATACCAATCGCAATATTAGCACCGCCCACATTTTTAAGAAGTTTATATACCTTTTCCATACCTTCCTCCTGAATTAATCTGAATGAATATTTAATATTACTTTATTCCGTACTGATCATAATATTCATCAAGTCTGGTTTTTAAGTCATCATCTATCATACCTTTATCTGTAAGGTATTCAACAACTTCATCCATAGAAACTATAGCATTTGTTTCAAAGCCATAAAGATCCTTGATTTCCTCCAGAGCACCCTTGTCACCTTTTCCTCTTTCACATCTGTTAAGAGAAACCATAAGTCCGACAATAGTAACGTCGCCCTGAGCTTTTACTATAGGAATAGTTTCCTCCATTGATTTACCGGAAGTTGTTACATCCTCAACAATAACGATTCTGTCACCATCTTTGATAGGACTTCCAAGAAGAATACCGGCATCACCATGATCCTTCGCCTCTTTACGGTTAGAACAATAACGAATTTCTTTGCCATAAAGCTTACTGTAAGCAATTGCAACAACAACTCCAATTGGAATACCTTTATATGCAGGTCCGAATACTATATCAAAATCATCACCATATGTGTTATGAATGGCTGTTGCATAGTATTCTCCAAGTCTGGAAAGCTGAGAACCGGTAACATAAAGACCGGCATTCATAAAGAAGGGTGATTTACGACCGCTCTTCAGTGTAAAATCTCCAAATTTAAGTACATTTGAGTCGAGCATAAAATCGACAAATTCTTTCTTATATGCTTCCATCTCTACCTCCATATAATATTATAAAATTTGTATAACCTAATGAATCATATTGTATTCGTATCGAATCTAAATTATATCATAATAAACATTATAATTCCAGTATATGATTAAATATCGAGTGAGCAGCCTCCAGCTTAGACATCAAAGGAAGATTTATTTCCTCCTCCTTTGTAATCAGGGTAATTATATTGGTATCAACCTGATAACCTGCTCCCGGAGTACGAAGACTGTTAGCACATATCATATCTGCATTCTTGGAATCCAGTTTCTTTCTGGAATTCTCAATCAGATTTTCAGTTTCCATTGAGAAACCTATAATTTTCTGATCTTTCTTCTTATCACAACCGATGGTTTTAAGAATATCGTTAGTCCTTTTAAGTTCTATAGACATATCACCATCATGCTTCTTTATCTTCTGGTCAGCTGTATTTACAGGCGTATAATCAGCAACTGCTGCTGCCATTATGATAATATCCGCATCAGAGGAACGTTTCACCATCTCTTCATACATCTGCTGAGCTGATTCTATATCAACTCTGTTAACTCCGATCGGTGTATCAAGACTGACGGGTCCGGTAACAAGTTCAACTTCAGCCCCTCTCATTGAGGCAGCCTTTGCAAGCGCAAACCCCATCTTACCGGAAGAATGATTAGTGATATATCTTACAGGATCTATAGCTTCACAGGTAGGTCCTGCATTAATAAGAACTCTCTTACCTTTTAAATCTTTTTCAGAAGCTATTTCAAAAATAATCTCATCTACAAGAGTTTCCGGTGAAGGAAGCTTTCCTTTACCATCATAACCACAGGCCAGATGACCGGAGGCAGGATCAATTATTCTATAACCGTAGGATTCAAGCTTTCTTAGATTATCCTGTACGATAGGATTCTCATACATATAAACATTCATAGAAGGGGCTATCAGAACCGGACATCTTGCCGGCAGTACAACGGTCGATACCATATCATCGGCTATTCCGTTGGCTATTTTACCAATAATATCGGCAGATGCCGGAGCGACAAGTATTACATCTGCACCGGTACCCAGTGAAATATGAGGCACATTAACATAGTCATCCGGATTCTCATCAAATACATCTACATAAACCTTATTCTTTGTAAGAACACTGAAGGTTTCAGCCGTAATAAATTTCTCTGCATTTTTTGTCATACATACATGGACATCAGCCTCCTGTTTTACAAGCATGCTGGCCACATCAGCCATTTTATACGCAGCTATCCCGCCGGATACACATAACAGAACATTCTTACCTTTTAACATAACTATCCCCTCCGAAACGAGATTATTTTAAAGATCAAACAACTCTCCATGTTTTTCATATCTTGTAATACGCTTGATTTTATTATCTCTGTCAACAAATACAACCTTAGGAGGATTCTCCTTAAGTTCTTCAGGCTTCATCATGGCATAACTCATAATAATAACCTTATCGCCTTTAGATACGAGTCTAGCAGCTGCTCCATTCATACATATAGTACCAGAGCCTCTTTCTCCGGCAATCACATAGGTCTCCAGACGATTACCGTTATCAACGTCAGCAACCTGAACCTTTTCATATTCGATAAGCCCACAGGCTTCCATTAATTCTTCATCAATGGTAATACTTCCAACATAATTCAGAGCAGCCTCAGTAACTCTGGCACGATGAATTTTTGATTTAAGAAATGTAGAATACATATAAAGCATTTCCTTTCATTTTGAATATATAAACTTCTATACAGTCATCATAAAGTTATCAATAAGTCTGACCTTATTATTAATTCTTACAGCAATAGCTACAAGAATCTCTCCATCAATAGTATCTATAGATTCCATGGTAAGATTGTTAACAACTTCAACATATTCAACCTCAGCCATAGGTTCGCTTTCTAACATTTCAGTCATTTTAGCTCTGACAGTCTGAGCGTTTCTTTCTCCGTCTTCTATAAGCTTTTGTCCCATGAAAATAGATTTACTGAGAATAAGAGCAGCACTTCTCTCTTCAACATTCATATAAGTGTTACGAGAGCTCATAGCCAGTCCATCGGTTTCCCTTACTATAGGACATCCGACTATTTCAAGCGGCATGTTGAGATCCTTAACCATTCTCTTAATTACAGCCAGCTGCTGAGCATCTTTCTGACCAAAATATGCCTTGTCAGGACAAACAATATTGAAAAGCTTGTTGCATACTGTGCAGACTCCTCTGAAATGTACAGGTCTAGACAGACCACAGAGATGATTTGTAAGACCATCCATATCTACAAATGAAACAAATCCATCTTTGTACATTTCCGATGGTTCCGGATTAAAGATAAGATCTGCTCCGGTTGTTTCACAAAGAAGGCTGTCTCTATCCAGATCTCTTGGATACGCTTCAAGATCCTCATTAGGTCCAAACTGTATAGGATTTACGAATACACTGACAACAGTTCTGTCATTATCTTCTACTGATCTTTTGATAAGTGACTGATGACCGGCATGAAGATATCCCATTGTGGGAACAAGGCCTACAGACTCTCCGTTCTTACGCCATTTATTTACATACTTACGTACTTCTTCAACTGTCTTAACAACCTTTAAACTCATAAGAATATTCTCTCTTTCATATTAAATTGATTTGGGTGTCAGCATGTAATTACAGCACCCTGTCACGTTTATTTCAGTCCTTGATACTTTAACATTTATTTCAACCCTTGATACTTTAACATTTGTCTCAGCCCTTGATAGCTTCGGCAAGCACTTCAGGTGCAATTGTATAATTATGTTCTTCTGCAGGATAAGTACCGGCCTTAACCTCTGCATCATATGCTTTAAAGCCTTCTCTCATAAGTTCGCCTACATT
>CACZPG010000073.1 GCA_902782965.1 uncultured Lachnospiraceae bacterium | reverse complement strand
CAACACCAACGGCGGCAGCGACACCATGTGTCGAGCCAACAGGTGAGCCGGTAGTAGAACCGGCACCGATAGTTACTCCAACCGCAACAGCGACAACAGAGGCGATAGCAACTCCAACGGCTGCACCGGTTGAAACATCAGCAGTGCCTGCTACAACGCCGGATACAACACCTGCATCGCCAGCAGTTGTTCCGACAAGTGCTCCGGCAGCTGTTCCTTCAGCTGTTCCTACAGCACCTTCGATGGCTCAGGATTCTGAAGATGATGAATCCTCATTGATTGGTACAGAATTTACTGTAAAGAAGATGAAATACATGATAACAGGAGATGATACTGTCAAATTAGTTGGTCCTGTTAATAAGAAGCTTACTTCGGTTTCAATCAGTAAGAAAGTTAATTATAATGGAGTTAAGTATATAGTAAACGAGATAGCACCTAATGCCTTTAAGAACTGCAAGAAGTTAAAGAAGGTAACAATCAGTGCTAATATTTCCAAAATCGGAAGTAAAGCTTTCTTTGGCTGTAAGAATCTTAAGACCATAAAAGTTAAGACCAAGCGTCTTTCTAAAGGAAGTATTGGAAGCAAAGCTTTTGCAAAGATTAATTCAGCGGCAGTTTTCAAAGTTCCTAAGAAGTTAGTCAATTCATATGACAAGCTGTTTAAGAAGGCAGGAAAACCTGCGAATGCTGTAGTAAAGTAAAACTATCAAATTGCAATTTAAATATAATGCATTTATAATCAGTTATCATATGGTTGATAATTTCAATGATTAGTTTTGAGAAATATAACAGGGAGGTACTCAAGGTGGCTGATACAAATAAAGACTATAAATATACTTTAAGTGAAGATAGTGGTGAAGGAATCATCCAGGTTGCTGATGATGTGGTTTCAAGTATAGTTGGACTCGCTGTTACCGAGGTTGAAGGCGTATCTAAGCTTACCGGAGGTATTTCCAGAGAAATCATCGCAATGCTTGGAAAGAATAATCTCTCAAAGGGTATAGTGGTTACTTACGAAAATGAGAATAAAGAAAAGATTAAAGTCGATGTATCTGTTGAGATTAAGTTCGGTTACAATATAGTTGAGGTTTCTAAGAATATTCAGGAGAAGGTTAAGCAGTCGCTGCTTACCATGACCGGAATCGAGTGTTCAACTATAAATGTAAAGGTTTCAGGCATAGATTTCTCAGAGTAGTATCTGGTCAGAAATAGGACTTTTCAGAGAATATTTAATGTTTGAATGTATATTTAGTGTGAAACGAGGATGAAATGACAAGAAGAGAAGAGCGGGAAGCTGTATTTAAAACAGTATTTCAATATCCATTTCATGATGGTGAACTTCCGGAAATTGATATTGATGATTTTAATCCCACAGAAGCTAATAAAGAATACATTAATAATGAAATCCGGGGAATCGTTGATAATATCGAAACCATTGATGCAAGGATTGAAGCTAATTCCAACGGCTGGAAAGTATCCAGAATAGGAAAGGCAGAAATCGCGATTCTCAGGGTAGCTGCTTATGAGATAATATTTGATGCAGATATTCCTGACAGCGTTGCAATCAATGAAGCTGTGGAGCTTGCCAAGAAATACACAGGTGAGAAGTCGCCTGCATTTATCAATGGAGTTCTTTCAGGAATCGTAAGGATGTAGGAACTGTTCATGAAATATTATACAGTAGGACAGATCAACACTTATATCAAGAATTTAATAGGCAGTGATTATCTCCTCAAAAATATAGTTATTAAGGGCGAGGTATCTAACTGCAAATATCACAGCATGGGACACATTTACTTCTCCCTCAAGGATGAGACTGGTTCCATGTCTGCTGTTATGTTCAAAAGCAGTGCCGCTTCGGGACTTAAATTCAGACTTGAGGATGGACAGAGTGTCTATGTTCAGGGGGCGGTAAATGTATATGAGCGGGATGGTAAATACCAGCTATATGCTCGTAAAATAGTACAGGATGAGGATACAAAGGGCAAACTCTTCGAACAGTTTGAGAAGCTGAAAGAGAAGCTCTATGAAGAGGGACTCTTTGATTTTGAGGTTAAGAAGGAAATACCGAAGTTTCCTAAGAAGGTTGGAATAGTTACGGCTGAAACCGGTGCGGCTATTCAGGATATCATGAATATTGCCCGCAGACGTAATCCATATGTTCAGCTGATCCTGTATCCTGCAAAGGTTCAGGGAGATGGAGCGGCAGAAACAATTGTTCGCGGTATCAGAAAACTCGACAGCATGGGACTTGATACCATAATTGTCGGTCGTGGCGGTGGTTCCATAGAAGACCTGTGGGCTTTCAATGAAGAAATAGTTGCAAGAGCCATATTTGAAGCTCAGACTCCGATTATTTCAGGAACCGGTCATGAAGTGGACAATACCATTGCTGATTATGTGGCTGACCTGAGAGCGCCTACACCTTCGGCTGCAGCAGAGCTTGCAATCCCGGATATAATGTCTGTGGTAAGGAATGTGAGAAGCGAAAGAGAGATGCTTGATAAGAGCATCAGGGCAAGGCTTCAGGAGAAGATGCTTCTTCTTGAGAGACTTTCAGCCTCCCTTGCACGAACCAGCCCTCAGAAGACTTTGCATGACAGAATGCAGTATCTCTCGGGACTAACAGAGAATCTGTATAACAGAATGAACGTTAAATATACCAATTATGCCAAGAGGCTTGAAGTTAATATAGCAAGGCTTGACGGCCTTTCTCCAACAGCCAAGCTGAGAGGTGGATACGGTTATATTGAATATGGAAATAACAGTCAGACGCTTTCAGTGGATGAAATGAAACCACTTATGTCTGCGTCGGATGTATCTTCCGGTGACAGACTCCGGATAACTCTTCATGACGGAACGGTTGATGCTGTGGTCGGAGAGGAGAAGTGAATCAGAATTATAGCCAATACATGATGGGTTTTGAACTATAGATTCTGAACAATGGATATGGTTTACTGATTATAGATTATTATAGAAGGATCAGAATATGGCAGGTAAGAAAGAGAAAACAGAGGAATTCGATATAGAGAAATCATTAGCCAGACTTGAAGAAATCAATGCTGAACTTTCAAAGCCGGGAACTACTCTGAAGCAGTCCATGGATCTTTACAGAGAGGGTGTTGAACTGGCAGAGAAATGTAAGAAGAATCTCGAAGGTGTTGAGAAGGAAATTCAGATTCTCTCAGCAGAGGAATAAGATTTGTTTTACATAATACATTTATTGTTAATTAAGGGATTGCCTTCACCGAAGTTGGGTGAATAATGAGGCATGGTAAATTATAATGAACAATTCAGAAATCTTAAATTACATAGAAGCTGTTATAAAGGATTATCTTCCGGATCCTGCTGACTGCCCTTCAAAGCTTGCAGAGGCTATGAATTATGCTATGACAGCAGGAGGGAAGAGAATCAGACCTCAGCTTATGCTTCTCACGTATCTCTCTATGAACAGTATGTCTTTTAGTGATTTGCTGGAGGCAGAAGCTCTTGAAGCTTCAAAGGTTGATGATAAGAATAATCAATCCTCGCGCAGCTTAGAATTCGAGCAGTACTCTGAAATAATACTGCTTAGGGCCTTTATGACTGCTCTGGAGATGATTCATACCCATTCACTGATACATGATGATCTTCCGGCGCTTGATAATGACAGTGTCAGAAGAGGAAGACCTACAGTTCATGTTCAGTTTGATGAATCAACGGCTATTCTCGCAGGAGACAGCCTGCTTAATTATGCCTATGAGACCTTGGCAAGAGGTTATGAAGACGCTTTGATATTCTGCAGGAAATATGTACTGAAGCAGATTCTCAGTAAACAGCTGTTTGATGATTTATACAGTTCGGACGAGAATCTTTTCTCGAAATCCTTTGATGATTTTCTCTATGGGATTTCCGACAGAATAGAAATAATTGATCAGGATGATTCACTTGTTCTTGCCGGACATGAACTGGCTTTGCGTGATAAATACAGAAAAGCTTTCAGGGTTCTCTCCTCTAAGACAGGAATACAGGGAATGCTTGGCGGACAGGGACTGGATGTTCAGCTGTCCGGTATGCCGATGACAGATGCCGACAGGGATTATATTTACAAGAACAAGACAGCTGCTCTTATAGAAGCCCCCGTTATTATCGGGGCATGTATTGCCGGAGCTTATGACAGGAATCTTATTGAGCTCGAGAAAGCCGGTGAAGCGATAGGGCTTGCATTTCAGGTGCAGGATGATATCCTTGATATGGTCGGTGATGAAGAGAAACTTGGCAAAGAAATCCATCAGGATGAGAGAAATGAGAAGAATACATATGTCGCAAGTCATGGTCTT
>CACZPG010000072.1 GCA_902782965.1 uncultured Lachnospiraceae bacterium | reverse complement strand
TCTTCAACTGTATTTATCTTGCTCATGCTGATGCCTCCTTTCTGTAAGAATCAATTATCTCTGATACCTGATTAACTTCAACCTTAGGATAAACCTTACCGTTGATACTTACAGCCGGTGCGATACCGCAGGCACCTATACATCTAAGTGCATCAAGTGTGAAGAGTCCATCTTCTGATGTCTCACCAGGTCCAATACCAATTATCTCTGAGAACTTGTCAATAACCTGTTGTGCACCCTTTACATAGCATGCTGTTCCTAAACAGCATCCGATAACATACTTTCCCTTTGGAGTAAGAGAGAAGAATGAATAGAATGTGACAACACCATAGATCTCAGCTACGGAGATACCAGTCTTCTTAGAAACGATCTCCTGAACATCAAGCGGAATGTATCCATACTCATTCTGGATATCACTCAGAATCATCATGAGGGGAGTTTTCTCGTTAGTATAACGATCACAGATCTCCTCAATCGTTGCCACGGCAGTGGCATTAAGCTTAGCCATGTGTCGACCTCCTTAGAAATTATTTATATTTCATATATAGCTATATGCATATACGTTACAATTTATAGCACATATAAAAATATTCTTAGACGTGAACAAACCGGCATACCCGCAGTTCTGCTGCTTTTTCTGACAGTCCTGCTGATATACCAGTTATATATTTTTTATATAAAACCTTATAATATATAACTATACATACATATCTACTATACTATACAAGATAAAGGGCGGTTTGATAAATATAACTTTGATTCAGAATGTATAATCTTTTTTATATAAAACAGAAGATTTATCAACCGCCGAATCTTTCTATCATTTGCTATGACCGTGATCATAAATATACTGTATTTCCGGTATAGAAAATTCATAATCTGTATTGCAGAAATCACAGTGAAGATTAACAGGTTTTCCGTCATCAATCATGGATTTCAGTTCTTTCTTTCCAACACTTATCAGGGCCTTGGTGACCCTTTCTCTACTGCAGTTACAGGAGTATTGTACCGGCCTGGTTTCATCTATGTTTATATCAATTCCGAAAACCTCTTCTCCTATGATACTTCTCATCATATCTTCCGGAGTCATTCCCTGATTGAAATATTCCGTAACCGATTTAACCTTTGCAAGGCTGTTTTCCAGCTTGGTAACAGTCTCTTCAGAAGCAAAAGGCAGCAGCTGAATAATGAACCCGCCTGCATGTTTGATTGACAGATCTCTGTCCACCAGAACTCCAACACCAACTGATGTCGGAATCTGTTCACTTTCTGCAAAATAGTAAGTCAGATCATCACCTATCTCTCCGGTTGGAAGCATAGTACGTCCAACATATGGCTCACCGGCTCCCTCATCCCTGATTACTGTCAGAGTTCCCATTCCAATGGCACCACCAACATCCAGATGACCATCAAATCTCAGAGGATTATTGACGCTGTTATTATAAATGATTCCCTTTACGTTTGACATGGCGTCAGCTGTAACGGTTATGCTTCTTATCGGACCGTCACCATCTATCTTCAGAGTAAGTACATCTGTTTCATTCTTACACATTGCACCCATAAGCGCTCCGCCCGTGAGCAGTCTTCCCAGTGCAGCACTGCAGACCGGTGAAGTCTGGTGAATCTCCTGAGCCTTATTAACAGTTTCTCTCGTGTAAGCAGCCAGAAATCTCATTTCGTTTCCTGCTGCCATTCCTTTTATCAGATAATCTTTCATTTGTTTTCCCTCTTTCTGTCCCGATCACGTTTTGAATATATACATCCGCAGTAGTCCTGCCTGTAAAGTCCGTATTCTTCCGAAAGCTCGATAGACCTTTTGTAACCATTCTTTTTCTTGAAATCACTGAAGAGAAATACAGGAGTCTTCGCCTGATCAATTATTTCCTTCTCTGTCAGCACACTGCGCAGCATCTCTCTTTCCAGTTCCATACCTATCTCGTTCAGCCATTCAGCGTTCTTGTACGGACTGATGGAAAGTGTGGTCGAGAAATAGTCAAATCCATTTTCAAGAGCATAATCCGCTGTCTTCTTCAGACGCAGCCGGTAACAGTCATAACAGCGCGCTCCTCTTTCAGGCAGGTCCTCCCTGCCCTTAGCAATTTCATAGAATTTTTCCGGCTCATAATCACCTGCTATTATCTTAACATCACGGGCAAATTCCGCTTCCCCGGTAAATCTCTCAAGTTCTTCCAGCCTCTTATTATATTCCTCTATCTCATCTATATTGGGATTATAGAAGAAAACCGAGATATCAAAATAACCTTCAAGCACCTCAAGACAATGCGAACTGCATGGACAGCAGCAGGCATGAAGCAGAAGTGCAGGTTTTTCATTCAAATCCTTTAATTTATTCAATTGTCTCTCGAAATCGATATAATAATTATTCATTTTTTATATTTTTGTTAATTTTTAACAGTTGACTTTGTGCATATTTTACCATATACTTGAATAAGATAATCTACGGGTTGAAGGAGGTTTTGACATGACTGTAGAACAAGCAATCAAAAAATATAAGTTGGAACCGGTTAATGTATATACTGCCAAAGTCAAAGCCCAAGAGCTTAATGTGGAAGAAGTATTATACATGAATGTTCAGAAGAATAAGTACGCTTATATCATCCGTGATGGTTCAAGAGGAACTATGCTCTATAAGGATGAGAAGAGTATGTACACTAAGATGTATAAGGGTCTCAAGATGATTCCTCTGGATCCGTGATGTCTCTCATTTTTATGTATTTCTTATTTTGAATATTATAAGCAGGTGCTTGAGCACCTGCTTTTTTTATTCTTATTTATCTGATTTCACACTTCGATTTAAGAACGCCCTTAAGATGTTCTATACATTTATCATCCATATCGAGAACATATATCGTAGCTTTATCTCCTTCTCCGGCATATACAGCTACCATTGTTCCCTGCTGTTCTTTTCCTACGTACTTACGTACTTTAGTCTTTCCTAAAGATAAATCATTTCTGGTTTTATCGCTGTCTGCTCTGTCTACCTTAACTATACTGCTGGCTGCTATTTCAGTTATGAGTTTTCTTCTGCTCTTTGAAAGAATCTTAGATATCTCAATATCGCCATTTGTAAGTATGTATTCAAATTCAACGCTTAACGCCTGTCTGGAGAAATGTATAAGAACACATCCTCCTCCTATCATCAGGCACACAAGCATAAGCAGAGCACTGTTAGGATAGAATAATACAATAGCTACCGAAGCGCATAACAACAGCACTCCGAGTACGATCAACAGCACCGGTGCAAACCCGGCGGTTCCCTTAATAAGTCTTTCATTATATCTGTCCATTGTCACAACCTCCGCATGATTTCTGTTTGTTTATAGCCTCTTTCTCACGAGACAGGTCGCTGAGACCATCTCCTTCTACCTCATCAACTATTCCGGTAGTCACATTTCTATACACATAGTTATCTACTGTCTCAAGAAGAGCTATAGACTGGCATGATATTCCCAGGCCTTCGCCGGTGAATCCCAGTCCTTCTTCAGTAGTAGCTTTAATATTTACCCTTGCTTCCTCTATCATAAGTGCATCTGCAATAATCCTTCTCATTTCAGGAATATGCGGT
>CACZPG010000071.1 GCA_902782965.1 uncultured Lachnospiraceae bacterium | reverse complement strand
TTCGATAAGTATTGGGCAGTTCCTTATGGTGAACCCACTGCCATCAACGGTAAATGGATGAAGGCACCAGGTGAAAATTTCTTCACCATGCTGGAATCTACTCTCGGATATCATATGCCGATCATTGCCGAAGATCTTGGAGAAATCGATCATTCTGTAGTTGAGCTCAGGGATAAATTCGGCTTCCCGGGAATGAAGATTCTTCAGTTCGCCTTTGAGAATCCGAATGAGAATAATTTCCTGCCTCATAATCATGTAAGAAACTGTGTATGCTATACAGGCACTCACGACAATGATACAACTCTCGGCTGGTATAAGAACTGCTTCGAACAGTCAAGAGATAAACTGAGACGTTATTTCAGTACTGATGCAAGTGATATCTGCTGGGTAATGATCAGAGCCTGCTTCGGTTCAGTAGCAACAATGGCCATAGTTCCTATGCAGGATGTTCTGGAGCTTGATTCCTGGGCAAGATTTAATACTCCGGGCGTAGGCGAAGGAAACTGGTCCTGGAGATATAAGCAGGAGGCACTTACAGACCATCTGTCTAAGAGGCTGTATGAGACTGCTGCCATGTACGGCCGCCAGATCTAACCCAATATAAGTCAAAGGGGGACGTTATATGATACGACTTATTATAGCTTTAATATATGTGGTTCTGTCAGTTATTCTGTGTCTGCCCTACCACCTGTATTTATGGATCATTTCAAAAAAGGATAAATATAAAAGATGGCACAAAAGCTGGAGATTTGTCAGAGGCTTCTTCATTGGACTTCTGGGTATAGCCGGAACCAAAATAGAAGTGAAAGGTATTGAGCATTTGGGTGAAGTACCTCACGAGAAAGGAATCCTCTTCGTAGGAAACCATAGAAGTTACTTTGATATTATTGCTCTTCAGACTATCGTAGACCGTCCGCTTGGTTTTATAGCCAAGAAAGAATTCAAGAAAGTCCCACTGTTCAGCTGGTGGGTTGCTGATATAGGAAGTCTCTTCCTTGACAGAAAGAATATCCGGGCAGGTCTTGAAACCATAAACGAAGGAACAGAGGACATGAAACTCGGACTTTCTCTCGGGCTCTACCCTGAGGGAACCAGAAATCACTCTGACAAAATGCTTCCTTTCAAAACAGGCGGCTATAGAATGGCAGAGAAATCCGAAAGTCCGATGGTTCTTGTTGCAATGACCGGAATGGATGATATACTGGAGAATAATCATCCAATAAGAGTTAAGAAGACAAAGGTAATCGTCGAATTCAGCGAGGCAGTATATCCTCATGAGCTGGAATCTAAAGAACGTAAAGAATTCTATAACAGCATTCCTGACAGAATTCAGAAAATGTTGGACGAACATAATAAATAGTAAGAAAGGTTATAATTATGATACTAATTAGTAAAGCATTCATAATCATACTCATTGTAACTGTTGTTTTAGTTGCAGTTCTTATCGGACTGTATTTCTGGGGCAACAAGCTTCAGGAGAAACAGTTGGAACAGAGAGAACAGATAAATGCAGCCTCACAATCTGCTACCCTGTTCATTATAGACAAGAAAATCATGGCTATGAAGGATGCAAAGCTTCCTAAAGCTGTTATGGAACAGGCACCTAAGCGTTATC
The DNA here is from genome assembly GCA_902782965.1 of uncultured Lachnospiraceae bacterium. Taxonomy (GTDB): domain Bacteria; phylum Bacillota; class Clostridia; order Lachnospirales; family Lachnospiraceae; genus Eubacterium_Q. The sequence goes on along the minus strand of CACZPG010000071.1, from coordinate 11,599 downwards.
AGAAGGCCAAGATTCCTGTAGTTAAGGCCAAGGTAGGTCCTCAGATAATGACCTTTATCTGTGATGAAGGTATATATGATGACGTTCCTCAGCATGGTGAAGTAAAAGCCATGGTCAGCGGCATTTATATTACAAGCGTTAAGACTCTTCATAAGACAACCAAGAAGAATATGCAGATGGAAGCTGAGAATCCTAAGAGAAAGAAATCTTTCCGCGAAAGACTTATGAGAAAGCAGGCTGACTACCAGAAGCAGCTCGACTATGAAATAGCTACCAAGAAGTCTAAGGAAGAAATCAAGAAGCAGAAAGCTGAAGAGAAGAAAAAACGTGAACGCGAGAAGAAAATCACTGTATAATATTTCTAAAATCAAATATCTGATCTCGGCTCTGCTGATTCTGCTGGCAGCCCTGATCATGACAGTAATAGCATATTTCGCCGCCTTCGCACTCACCGTGCTGACAGGCGGTGTTAATATTTCTGACACCAGTTCAGCCACCGTTAATCAGACTGTATTTAATATTCTCAGGTATAGTCTGATGATCATTATTTTCGGATGGCTTTATTATCGTGCAATCAGAACCACATCAGACAACTCTATCGAAACGCATAAAAGCCTTAAGCTACTAAAGAATCCTATAGTCATTCCTTCACTGATAATAATGGGTCTGGCAATACAGGCTGGGACAGACGGCATACTGTATATACTCAGCAACGCCTTTCCAGATGCCTTCGAAAGCTACAAAGAATTAATGACAGAATTCACCGGAAATGTATCAGTTTTATATATTATCACTGTCGTTTTACCGGGTCCTGTCGCTGAGGAATTAATCTTCAGAGGACTGATCCTGAGGCAGTGCTGTAATTTCGCAGGTATATCTGATGATGCTGCCTCATCCGAAAAAACGCCTGACTCATCGTCTAACCCTCTCAGAAAGCGTTATATGATTGCAAATATTATCCAGGCACTCCTCTTCGGACTGTATCACGGAAATCTCATTCAGGGAATCTACGCCTTCATATTCGGACTGCTATTGGGAGATCTGACAAATAAAACAGGCTCCCTGATTATTCCCATATGTCTGCATATGATCATAAACGGAAGCCTGTATATTATTCCTGAAGATTTCTTCAGCAGTATTCCCGGAGCCGCTGTCATTTCCGGTATTTCACTGGTTATTGTTATTGTTTCTTATATCCTTCTAAATAAGGTCAGCACCGGTAATCCGATTTCGTTTAAAGCTTCTTCCCAAAATAAATCTTCTAATGATAAATAATCTAATAAGAAAGACTCTAGTAAGAAAGATTCTAAATAAATAATGACTTCTAAACAAAAGAAGAATTTCTACTTATTATAATTATGTCTTTCGTACGCCATCATTATCATTCTGTCCATATATTCACTCATTGGATGGCCTGCCTTCTCCATGAGCATAGGATACATGCTGATGGCTGTATGTCCGGGAATTGCATTAATCTCATTGAATACAACCCTGTCAGTACCCTTCTCAAGGAAGAAATCAACTCTTGCAAATCCAAAGCAGTCACAGGCTCTGTAAATCTTCAAAGCTGTTTCCATTATCTCCTCAGCCTTTCCTTCCGGCAGTTCAGGACTTGTCACAGTAAGAGACTCCGAATTATTATACTTGGCATCAAAATCATAGAACTCTGCTGCAGCAACAACCTCTCCTACACCTGCGGCATAAGCATTATCTCCATATCCAAAAACAGCACATTCAATTTCTCTTCCTAATATGGATTCTTCAACGAGAATCTTGCTGTCATGTTCAGCAGCCAGTTTAAGGCCTTCGATAAGCTCTTCTCTGTTATGAGCCTTCGTTATACCCATAGAAGAACCTGCACAGGATGGTTTAACAAAAACAGGGTATTCTCTGGTTGTTTCAATCTTCTCTACAACTTTATCAATGTCAGGAGCCTCATAGCCATCCCTGTCTTTCACTTCATAATCACGTACGCCAACATAAGCAGCCTGATCAACACCGACACTGTCAGCTATAACCTTGGTAAAGAACTTATCCATTGTAACGGCTGAAGACAGATGACCGCAGCCTGTATATGGAATATGAGCCAGTTCAAATAGTCCCTGAATCGTTCCATCCTCACCGAATAATCCGTGCATGATCGGAAGGGCCACATCCAAAGGTCTGACCTCATATTTCCCGTCTTTCTTAATTATCATGGAATGTTCCGTATCCGGAGAAATGATAGCTCTGGGGAGTTTCTCTAAAGCCTCAGCTCTGGCCTCAGCATCCTTAGCCTCTACTATACTTCTCTCCCATTCACGGGATGCGATTATATTCTCATCCTCTACAAGAATCCAGTGTCCATCCTTCGTAATTCCTATAAATGTAATATCATATTTATTACGGTCAAGCACACTTGCAACAGTGGTTGCTGATACACAGGATACATCATGCTCACTGGACTGTCCTCCAAATATAAGCGCAAGCCGTATTTTCTTATCATTTAATTCTTTCATTTATACCATCCTCTGTTTCTGTAATAAATTAACATGCTTATTCTATCATCAATTTATCTTATATACAAGTTTCCGAATCCTTTCAGATTCCCTTTCAGATACCTGTTCCGATGCATACACTGGTACAATAGACATCTTCTATTCCTGCCTGGTGACACACTTCTGTACAGGCCTCAATTGTTGCTCCGGTAGTATAAATATCATCAACCAGAAGTATTATTTCAGGCTGTCTGTTATATTTTTTAAAATAGCTGTTATCTGATTTTACTGTAAATGCATTCTTTATATTTACTTCTCTTTCAACATTATCCAGCTCGCTCTGAGGTTTGGTATTCTCCTGCCGGATTATAATATCTGTGATAACAGGAAGCCCAATTCTCTCTCCTATCACATCAGCCAGAAGCTCCGCCTGATTATAACCACGATGAGCCAGTTTCTTCTTGTGAAGAGGCACCGGGACAATAGCCTGAATGCCAAGTTTCTTATATCTTTCACCAAATACTCTCGCCATTTCCTCTCCATAGAAAAGGGCATGTTCCTGTCTGCCTTTATATTTCATTTCCAGAACACTGTCACTTACAGGCGGAATATACCTGAATAAGGGAAAGCCCTGACGAAAGCTTCTCTTCTTGTCCTGACAGTCCTTACAATATTCTATATCATCCTTCTCTATTTCTTTCCCGCATTTCATACATCGCGGTTCTTCTATATAAGGAAGCTTCAGCCTGCAGCTGTCACAGATATGATTCCCGGAAGGAGCTATTACCCTGTCACATACCGCACAATGTGGAGGATACATTATATCAAGTATGAGCATATATTATTCCTTATCAAAAAAATTATGAGGTTGGGGTCATATAATTTCTGATTCCCAACAGATTTTATCAAAACAATCATATTATTATCGTTTTCGGTAAACATTGAACACAATTCCCTATTCATCAAAGAGACTCATGTATTCATCGTGTTCGGACTGTGCTGCCATTTCACGGATTCTTCTTTCAAAACCGGTATATCTTTTCTGCTCCAGAATATTATCGATCATCTCATTTACCTTGTTAAGATTACCGACTATCACAACCATCTGCTTTGCACGGGTAACTGCTGTATAGAGCAGGTTTCTGTTCAGAAGCTTCGGTGGCCCGGCATAAATAGGAATTACAACCGCCGGATACTCAGAGCCCTGGGATTTATGAATTGTTATAGCAAATGCATGTTCCAGTTCGTCAAGCTGTGAATACTCATATTCAGCTACTCTGCCATCATCGAATTTGATTATTACTCTTTCATCGAAATCATTTATCTCGCTGATGATTCCCATATCACCATTGAATACTCCGATTCCCTGATCGATGATAAGACCTTTTCCCTTCTCACTATATACGGTCCACTCCAGCTTATAATTATTCCTTATCTGCATCACCTTATCGCCTTCACGAAGTATAATGTCCCCGTGTTCCTTCTCTCTCTTGTCAGGTGAAGGTGGATTAAGCTTCTTCTGAAGCTTCTTATTAAGTTCCATACAGCCCAGTTCAAACTGTCTGGTAGGTGTGATAACTTCTATATCAAGAGCTGATACGCCAAGATAATCCGGAAGATTTTTGGTCACAAGTTCTCCCAGTTCCCTGGAAATGTCTGTAGGATTTCTTCTTGGTATGAAGAAGAAATCGCTGGATTTATTATTGATTTCCAGATGGATTCCATCTTTAATCTTATGCGCATTTTCAACGATGCTGCTCTTGTCTGCCTGCCTGTAAATCCTGCTAAGTGTAGTCACAGGGAAACAATCGCTGGAAATTATATCATGAAGAACATTTCCGGCTCCTACGGATGGAAGCTGATCTGTATCTCCAACAAGAACAAGCCTGCAGCCCGGAACTATAGCTTTCAGAAGGGAATGCATAAGTGACGCATCAACCATGGAAGCCTCATCAATGATAACCGCTTCTGTTTCAAGTGGATTCATTTCATTACGATTAAATCTCAGAGCTACCTTCTCACCATCTTCTCCGGGCTCACCGGAGAATTCCAGCATTCTGTGGATTGTTTCAGCCTTATAACCGGTGGACTCAGTTATCCTCTTGGCAGCTCGTCCTGTAGGAGCAGCCAGCAGAACTCTGTCACCCTGAAACTCGAAATATCTGATTATCGCATTTATAATAGTAGTTTTTCCTGTTCCCGGACCACCTGTGATAACTGACACACCTGAGCTTACTGCCAGCAGAACTGCATTCTTCTGCTCATCCGATAGCTCCATTTCCGTATCCTTCTCAACCTGTCCGATTGCGTCAAGTATCTCTGATTCATCTGTTTCATAATCCAGTCTCAGCTCAAGAAGACGTCTGGCACTTTCCAGTTCTGTACGATAATTCCATCTGGTGTAAATATGAGGAGTATTGTCGGATAAGTCTGAAGAATCAGTCTGAGAAATATCATCCTCATCCTTTATATCATGTAAATTTTTTCTATCATTTAAATGCTTTCCATCAGCTGAAGCACCATTATCTAAATCAAGCTCATCAAAAAGTACCTGCAGACGATCTTCTACAGCTCCCTTATTACCGGAGGATCTACCCTCGTCATCTATCATAATCCTGGCTTCAATTATCATATCACCAAGAATCTTCTCCGCCTGTTCTTCAAATTCCTCATGAGAAAGATTAGGTTTAAGCAGGTTAAACACTTCATTAATCAGTAGATTCTGGGGCATATACATATGTCCAAGACTCATTGACTGGTTGAGAGTATAGATAAATGCAGAACTTATACGATATTCCGAATCAGCAGCAATTCCAGACTGCATAGCAATACTATCAACAGTCTTGAAGCCTATTCCGGGCACATGGTCAGCAATCTTATAAGGGTTCTTTCTGATTATATTATAGATTTCATCACCAAATTCCTTATATATTTTCATGGAAGTCTTGATGGAAATCCCATACTTCGAAAGGAACATAACAACATTTCGATAGCTGCGGTTCTCACTATATCTGACAGCAATCTTCTCAGCCATTTTCATGGAAATGCCTTTGACCTCAGCCAGGCGTTCAGGCTCTTCATCTATGATTCTCAGAGTATCTTCCCGGAATTTCTTTACAATCCTCTTTGCCAGAGCTTCACCTATCCCTTTAATCATTCCGGATCCCAGAAATCTTACAATACCATCTATGTCACTGGGCATGCTAAGTTCCGAGCTATTCACTTTGAACTGGATATCATACTGAGGATGATGAACATATTCTCCGTCAGCCTGAATATACATACCCTCTGCCACTCCCGGAATATTCCCTACGAAAATATCATCTCCCTCGGAAGTTTCCACAACAAAAACAGCATAACCATTATCTTCGTTCTGATATATTATTTTGTTAATGTATCCTTCACGAATCATATAATCCCCTCTGAAACCATAATTCACTATTTATAACACTAATTAAACATATATGGGTGTCAAATAATATTTGACACCCATATAGATAATTGAAAATTCGAATCTGATATTTATATACAGATTACTCCTGATCTGCGAGATAATCTATATATTTTCCGGTACCTACTGCTACTACGGACATCGGATCTTCAGCAGTCATGGTCGTAATACCTGTTTTCTCCTCCACCAGCTGCTCAAGTCCGTGAAGAAGTGCTCCACCACCTGTAAGAACTATTCCTCTGTCGGCAATATCTGCAGCAAGTTCAGGAGGTGTTTTCTCAAGTACGGAATGAATGGCCTCTACAACCTGTCCCGTAGCTTCTCTGAGAGCTTCCTCTGTTTCATCTGATGTGATAGCTACCGTTTTAGGAAGACCTGTAACAAGGTCTCTTCCTCTTACATCCATGGATATATTCTCCGGACGTTTATAGCTGGTACCTATGGTAATCTTAACCTCCTCAGCAGTTCGGTCACCAATAAGAAGATTATGACGTTTCCTTACATATTTAATAATGGCATCGTCGAACTCATTTCCGGCAACCTTTATTGAAGAAGTCACAACCGGTCCGCCCATAGATATAACAGCAACATCTGTGGTACCACCACCAATATCAACTATCATATTTCCTACAGGTCTGGCTATATCAATACCTGCTCCAATTGCTGCAGCAATAGGTTCCTCTACAAGATTAACAAACCTTGCACCTGCATTATATGTAGATGTCTCTACAGCTCTCTTCTCAACCTCTGTAGCTCCCGAAGGAACAGAAATAGATATATGAGGTCTCCTTCCGAAGAAATTCCTTCCTATAGCCTTCTTAATGAAATACTTAAGCATTTCCTCGGCCTTGGTATAATCAGAAATAACTCCATGTTTAAGTGGTCTGATTGCAATCAGATTGCCCGGTGTTCTTCCGAGCATTAGTTTAGCTTCTTCACCTATCTCGACTATCTTCTCAGAATCTTTGTCGAATGCTATAACAGTTGGTTCACTCAGAACTATTCCTCTTCCTCTTATATAAATAAGAATATTGGATGTTCCGAGATCTATTCCGACATCAAGATTTGCCATTACATTTCCTCACTACTCTGGTTTATTACCTTGCCGAAGCAAGAACTATTACCGAAACTATATCGTGGCTGCCCCATCTATGATAGTTCTCAGTTACATCATAAATGCCACCCAGTTCGTCTATATATCTCTGATAATGTGTTTCTTTAGGTTCAAACGGAGTCATAGATTTCTCGTCATAAACCTCCTGAAGAGGAATCAGTCTGTTCACATCTCTGCCCTCTACATCAGGTCCCATTATCCTCTTAAATGCATGATTAGCATATATTACCTTACCACTATGGATACTTCTTACCAGTACCATTTCAGGTATGGACTCAGCCATACTTCTGATTATCTGCCATCCCTCTTCCACTTCATCTACATGAAGCTGAACCGTTACGAATCTTGAAACAATCTCAGTAATCTGCTTAGCAAAACTAATCTCTGCATCATTCCAGACACGTTCCTTCGTATTCTCAATAAAGATCATCCGTCCATGATAATGTCCCTTAAGAAAAACAGGGAATACCATAACAGCTTTGGCATTTCCTCTGAAGACCTCAACCCGCATCTGGTTAGTCATATTATTCTTGTCTATTATAAGGCCTTTTCGCTTAATTTGTTTAGCAAACTCAAGGGAATAATGATCCTTCTCCCAGCCAAAGGTTCTCTCGGCTTTCCTGCCTTTACCTTCCTTAGCCCAGTAATCATTCAGAATCATATGCCCCGGAAGTTCTTCATCAACCTCATAATACACGATATAATCTACATTGAGCAGCTTTCCTACTCTCTCATAGAAGCTTGAAAGATCACCCTTGTCACCTTCCAGAACTGTATCAATTATTTCATCCGTAAGTTCTTTGCATTCTCTCTCAAATTCCAGCTCAGCCCTTACAATCTTATCCTCAGAAATTGAAACACTTCCTTTATACAATCCTGCTATTATCGCAGACAGACTCTTAGCCATTGAACTAAAGCTGTCAAAAGCCTTGAATAGCTTCTGATTCTGAGTCTTGGTATGAGCATACAGGATCCACGTTGCCACAAAGGTTCCGTCCACAAAAAGCGGAGCTGCAGCAACTCTGGTATCGGGGTTTCCATCATCTATCTCAGAATACATGGACTCCCCGGTATCAACGATGCAGCTTACTACATCTGTATAAAGCTTAAAATATTTGGGATTTGTAACAGTTACATAGAATTCACCAAGATAAGTTTTGGGACCGGTGGGGTCTACGAGTATCTTACCGTTGATATCAAGTACTGTGGAATATAATCCACAAGCAGAGGCAAATTCGTTAATACAATTATCAATATTGTATTTCTTTAAAAATTTACGCGTTATATTCTTTGCCTCGATACCCATTTCTACCTCGTCCCTATATTATAAAGCGAAGAATCATACTTTTAATATAATGATTCTCTTCCAACGCCTGATGTTTCTTCAGTCTCTTCTGTTTCCTCTTCAGTCTGTGCTGCAGATGAATTATTCAGATCTGAAAAAGCACTGTCTGTAAGCTTCTTTGTATCATCAACTGCTACTGTAACTTCCTTCAGAGCATTCTGAAGCTGTGACATAAAGCTTCCGATAGAATCAAATTCTCTCTTAACAAGAGTTCTGTTCTGTCTGATTTCTTCTCTTGTCTCTGCCTTCTGTCTGTCACATTCAGCTATTGTATCTTCCTTAAGCTTAGCACATGCAAATTCTGTCTGTGCATTAAGATTATCACATCTTTCCTCTGTCTCGCGAGTAAGCTGATCACATCTTTCCTCTGTCTCACGAGTAAGTCTGTCAGTCTCTTCCTTAGTCCTTCTCTTAAGACTCTCACATTCAGCGTATACCGTTTCCTTCTGTTCCTGACAACTGCTCTGAGTCTGTGAAAGAAGCCTGTCACATTCGGTCTCTGTAGCATTCTTAAGCTTCTCACATCTTGCAGTTGTTTCCTCAATCATAGCCTTACATTGAGCTGTTGTCTCAGCTGTCTTGGCTTCACACTCTTCATTGGTTTTCTGAGTAAGTGCATCGGCATTCTCTCTTGCTGCAAGGAGTGTTCTTGAAATAGATTCATATCTTGAAGCTGATTCACGTTCTCTTTCCTTATAGCTTTCAAGTTCGCCCTTAAGACGGGCAACCTCTGATCTCATCTCTTCATTAACACTCTGAAGCTCTCCGATAGTACTCTTTGACTCAGACATATTAGCTTCTCTCATCTGCTGAAGACCTTTAACAGCTTCACTAAGCTTAGCTGCATCTTCACGAAGCTTATTTATTTCATCCTCGTATTTCTTCTGCTGTTCTAATACATAGGTTTCTGTAGCTCCTTTATCATATCCACCAAAAGATACGGTTTTGATTTCTAATGCCATTGTTATTCCCCTTTCACTAAAAAAATCCTAACCCGTAGTATAACACATGTGGCCTTTTTCCTCAATAACTTTGATAACCTGGTCTACGTATTTCTCGCATATTTCATCACTTTCTGCTTCAACCATGACACGGATTACCGGTTCAGTTCCCGATTCTCTTACGAGGATACGTCCTGAATCTCCAAGTTCCTCAGCAACCTTAGCTACAGCAGCCTGAACATCAGGATCATTCTGTGCATCCGGCTTACTCTTAACTCTGACATTCTTCAGAACCTGCGGATAATAAACTACCGGTGCAATAAGCTCTGACATAGGTTTCTCCTTTGCCAGCATTACCTCCATCATTTTAAGACTGGTAAGTATTCCGTCCCCTGTAGTTGCGTACTTTGAAAAAATTATATGTCCGGACTGCTCACCACCTATACGATTGCCCGTATTAACCATATTTTCATATACATATTTGTCACCGACACTGGTCTTGTCATATTCAATTCCGACCTTATCTAAAGCTTTGTATAGTCCGAAATTACTCATAACGGTGGTAACTACCTTATTATTGACAAGCTTTCCACGTTCCTTCATGTACAGACCGTAAACATACAGAATATGATCACCTGTAACTACATTTCCCTTGTCATCTACACAGAGACACCTGTCAGCATCTCCATCATAGGCAAATCCAATATCCAGGCCCTTCTCAAGAACGAATTTCTGAAGATGTTCAATATGAGTCGAACCACAGTCTGTGTTGATATTGCATCCATCAGGATTGTCATTCATGATATAGGTCTTAGCACCAAGAGCATCAAAAACCGATCTTGCTATCTGCCATGCAGCACCGTTGGCTACATCAAGTCCGACTTTTACATTCTTGAAGCTGTACTTACTCATTGAGATAAGATAACCGATATAACGGTTACGTCCCGCAACATAATCTACGGTACGTCCTATATTCTCTCTTTCAGCTATAGGAATATCTATATTACCATCCAGATAGTTTTCAACTTCAAGAATGGTATCCTCATCCATCTTCTCACCATTTCCATTTAACAGTTTAATTCCGTTATCGTAGAATGGGTTATGAGAAGCAGATATCATGATACCGCAGTCAAAATCATCAACTCTTGCAATATAAGCTACAGAAGGTGTAGTCGTAACATGCATAATATATGCGTCTGCACCACTTGCCATAAGACCGGTACAAAGAGCATACTCAAACATGTATGAGCTTCTTCTGGTATCCTTCCCTATAACTACCTTAGCTTTCTTACCTTCTTTGGCACCATAGTACCAGCCAAGAAAACGTCCAATCTTAACAGCATGATCAAAGGTCAGATCTTTATTAGCTTCACCACGAAAGCCATCTGTACCAAAGTATTTGCCCATAATTATTTATCCTCCTTATGAGTAACTTCACCATTATTCTTCCAAATAGAATTCTCCGGAACAACTCCTCTTACACAGGAGGTGGGGTATACATTGGAATGTCTTCCAATTACTGTTCCGGGATTGCAGACTGCATTACAGCCAACCTCAACATAGTCTCCAAGCATTGCGCCAAATTTCTTGATGCCCGTTTCCATCTGCTCAGTTCCATTATGGACCACTACAAGTGCTTTATCACTCTTAACATTACTTGTGATACTGCCTGCGCCCATATGGCTGAAATAACCGAGAATTGAATCACCGACATAATTATAATGTGGTGTCTGAACGTGATCAAAAAGAATTACGTTTTTGAGTTCAACACTGTTTCCAACAACGCAGTCCGCACCTACGAGCGCCGAACCACGGATAAATGCACCGTGTCTTACCTCAGTATTCGGTCCTATAATACAGGGAGCCCCGAGATAAGCTGACGGGAATACTGTAGCTGTTTTATGTACCCAGACATTTTCGGATATTTCTTCGTAATCTTCTCCCAGCGTCGGCCCCAGTTCAAGAATAAAATCCTTTATTCCCTTTAGAGCTTCCCAGGGATAAGTGAACTGCGAAAGATAGTCCTTCGCAAGGGTATGTTCCAAATCGTAAAGATCTGTAATAGTGTACATTCTTAATTTCCTTTCTAAGCGTGGTCTATGACTGAATACTTTACGCAGCCTGCTTTGTCTTGCCCTTCGGCAAGCCAAACACCGCTGCTTGTAACGGCACGCTTACTTCGTAAGCGTGGTCTGTGACTGAATACTTTACGCAGCCTGCTTCGACTTGCCAGAAGGCAAGCCGAACACCACTGCTTGTAACGGCACGCTT
>CACZPG010000070.1 GCA_902782965.1 uncultured Lachnospiraceae bacterium | reverse complement strand
CTTTTAATCATTTCCTATACTCCTTCTGCAAGAACCTGTTTCACAGCATTTTCTACTGCATCAGCCTCTTTGTCAAGGTCAAATGTAATTCTTCTTATTGATTTTATTTATCCGGTACAAAGTCGTAGTAATCCGGACTGTTCATATTTACTATGGAAAGCATCTCGTCATTTCCCTGCTTTAAAAAGAATCCATAATACGGAGTAATTACACTATCAACAGCTGTATTCTCTCCGCCTATTATACATTTATCGTTATGAAGAACCAGACATACGAAATTATCCGGAGAATACTTCTCATTTCTTTCAAAAAGTCCTTCGAGTTCTTCTCTTGTTACAGCATATTTCTTCATGTCAGGATCATCAGCAACGAAGTCAACTGCAGCATCACCCACATAGAATTCGTAAGGTCCTTCATAATAATAATCGGTTAAGTCATTCTTATCCCTGTAATACTTGAAGGTCTTATCAGCTTCGAGAACAAGGTATGAATTGCTATTCTTCTCGAGCCATTTATTACTCTCAAAATATGCCTGATCTATTGTTCCGGCTACAACTGCTGAACTATCTGCAGAACTGTCTGCACTGTCCGAATTATCTGAACTGATTGAATCCTCAGTTGAATCCGAAGTATTATCAGGGTCAACAACAGGTTCATCCGTATTATCTTCAAATGTTCCTGTAATATCCTGATCAGAAGAATCAGAGCCTATACTGCTCTCAGTTGATTCCTCGGTTGTATATTCTGTTATTTTATCAATTTCTTCATTAAGCTTGTCGAGTTCATCAGATATATCATAATCATAGTCATCAGCACTGAACTCCGTTGTCTCATGCTGCTGATTCCTGACTTCTTCAACCTTTGCCCTGTATTTTCTGAATACAGGTATAATAGCAAGCAGAATAAGAACGAAGAACACAAGAACAGATCCTATCACAATTCCTATTATAAGGCCGGCATTACTCTTCTTCTGAGGCGGTTTATTCTGCTGGAACTGATTCTGGCCCTGCTGACCATATGGCGACTGTCCTTGTGGACTCTGCTGACCGTAAACGGGCTGGCCCTGTGGACCTGGTTGTCCATAAGGTGACTGGTCTTGCTGACCATACATCTGCTGCCCCTGTGGACTCTGCTGACCGTAAGGCGACTGACCCTGTGGTCCCGGCTGGCCGTATGGAGGCTGGCCGTTATTAAACTGATTATCACTCATTTATTATTTCCCCTTGAATTTTCTTTCAACTTTCACTGACTGAAGTAAAAACATCTATAAATACAGTAACCGGCGGTACATATGCACATAATAATGTGGAAGCAGCCAGAGCTGCTGAATTACCCATGAAGGACATCAGGAAACCGCTGGTACCTGACGTAAGACTCTGAAGATTTCCGAATCCGAAAATGATCTGTGCGTGATAATAGATTTGCAAAGCATATACCAGTACCATTATCACAAATACAGAGATAACCCATTTCTGAGGTGAATATCCCGCAAAAAGTTTCATCGCCAGAACAAGTAATATAAAGCAGATTATATATATTACAATACTTATTGCTATATATAACATTTCACCTCTGACAAGATTCGCGATAAATGGAAAAATGTAATCCGAACCGGCTGCCAGGATTGGTAATATACAGGCAGCTGCCTTCCTGGCCGGACTATTGTTCCCTGCTCTCTTAGCCAATATTAAGCCAATTATAATAGAGGCTGCACATACAATAATCTTACTGTAATTTATAATTGCATATCGAACGAAAGCAATAATACTATTCATTTACATCATTTCCCACCTTATGGTCATAATTAAGGGACATTTTATCATATTTGAAATATATTATCAAAACAATTTTCCTGTAAAGCAAAAGAGGGCTGACAAGCCCCCTTTACTTTCTTACACTCTCTGATGTTCCCTCTTAACAATATACATATTCTTATCTGCTATCCTGAGTGCTTTCTTAATATCATAACTTTCTTCAAGCACCGAAGTATAGTAACCGCAGCTCGCTGATATATGATATTCCTTGGAGCTCTTCTGATCTATTTCAGATAACAAGGTCTCAATATTTTTGATAATACCTTCAGCATCGCATTCTCCGATAATAACAGAGAACATTTCATCTCCACCGAATCTTACACAGAGCGACTGCTCCGGACAGGCTTTCAGAAGTGCTGTAGCTACCGCATTAATAGCATAATCTCCTTCTGCATGTCCGTAATTATCATTAATGTATTTCAATCCATCCAGATCAGCCATAATGACTGTTATTGTTTTGCCGGAATGTTCCTTATCATTTCTGATTCCGTCAAACTTCTTTCTGAAACCGATTCTGTTAAGAAGTCCTGTCAGCGGATCCTTCTGATACATTTCATCAACCTTATCAGCCAGAGTCTTCTGATAGAACATATTGATATAGCCACCGATACCCATACTTATGGTATTGGTAATGTTGGCAGTTCTGGAGTATTTGGTGATGTCACAATCAGAATAGTTATAGCACACGAAGCCAATTGGTATATCCATATAATCAAGGGCATTGAAAATAAGCGGAGCTCCCTTGCTCATTTTCTTCTCCAGTCTTTCACTGTCTTTTCTAAGAAGCATCTGATCCTGGGTTCTTTCTATAATAGTCGAACCCTGTTCCTCATCATATTCCATACAGAAATCCGCATGAGTAATCTTTCTACTGATCTTATCGAAATAATAGAAGTCGGTGTTAAAGCAGTTCCTATTAATAACAAATGAAACACCACTGAACAGATACTCATCATTAACAACCAGATCCTTAAGATAAGCTACCATCTGATCCGGATTCTTACTCATCTGCATATTGGAAGTAGTCTCATACATTATTCTGACAGCGTCCTGATGACGATAGAAATTATTATTGAACAGACTAAGCATACTCTGATTATATCCCGAGCTGGCTTCACAGCCTGTAGACTCATTCGGAACAAGAGTGGGTACAACGATTATACTATCGGATTCATTTCCATCAGACTCCTGCTTCTGAGAATCTGACTCAGTTATATTAATTCCAAGCTTCTTCATTATCAGCTCATATGTAGCATCTGCCAGTTCAGGTGTCATACAGGAAGCTGTGGTAATCCTCGGTTCGGTAATGAAAACCTCATCATATCCGTCAAAACCGGTAACAAAAACATCCTCTGGAACCCGGTAACCATGAAGCTGTAAAACATCAGATACATTAATGGCCATAATATCATTAGCACAGATTATGGCATCGGGAATATTTCCGGACTGAATGAGCTTCTCTGTTTCCTCTCTTGCAGGAATAGCCCAGAACTGTCCATAGCTCAGCATACTGTCATCGAAGGTAATCCCGTGCTCTGCTATCACTTTCTTGAATACTTCTATTCTTTCGTCGGAGAAAGGATTATCAGGAATACCGGCCATAATATGAGGTCGTTTGATTTCTCTCTTTTCAAACACATGTCTTACAATCTGTTCGAAACCGGCAGCATAATCAAAATTGATATGTGAGTATCCTTCATAATAACCGTCCACAACAATAACAGGCTTATTATAAGAGGAAGCTTTGTCTAATATCTTATTGGAAATAGTATGACTCTTAATCTTCTCATCCATAATAACTATTACGTCTGCTATATTATAAGGAATAATATCAAATACAGCAGTCTCTGAAGAAAGATTGTCTTCATCCCAATACAGATCTGAATTAACAGTAAATATCAAAAGAGCACAGCCTTCTTCGGAAAGCCTGCCATTAAGCTTCTCTATATATTCATGAACCTGTGGATCATATATTCGTGACGTGCATAATACTACGATTTTCTTATTCATCTGTAAGACCTGGTCCTGTCCCCTTATTTTTTCAACGCGATTATTCACTAGTATAACACTATTGACAGGGATTGACCAAACTTTTTTATTATTGTTGTATTCTCACCTTTACATTTTATCTATAAAGTTATAAGATAGATGTCAGAGTTTTTTATGCCCGAGACATCTTCGGACAAATATCAAAATTTATTAAAGCGAGGTATATTAAAATGATTGGTTTTTTTGGTCAAGTTATCGAAAAGCTGAAGAAGAGTCCTAAGACTATTGTTTTTACCGAGGGTAATGATCCTCGTGTACTTGAAGCTGCATCCAGACTTCTGGCAAGCAACTTCCTGACACCTATCCTTGTTGGTAATCCTGATGAAGTTCATAAGATTGCAGAGGAAAGCGGATTCAATATCAGAGGTGCCAGAATTATAGATCCTGAGAATTTCGAAGACTTCGACAAGATGGTTGAGAAATTCGTAGAAATCCGTAAGCATAAGGGTGCTACAGAGGAAACTGCAAGAGAATTCCTTAAGAAGAGCAATTATTTCGGTACTATGCTTGTTACCATGGGATATGGCGACTGCCTTCTCGGAGGAGCTACCTACTCTACTGCTGATACAGTTCGTCCAGCATTCCAGCTGGTTAAAACTAAGCCGGGCAATAACATTGTTTCTTCATGTTTCATTCTTGTTCGTCCGGGAGCTACAGGCCAGAACGAAATACTTGCAATGGCAGACTGTGGTATCATCATCGATCCTACAGAGGATGAACTTGTAGAGGTTGCTGTTGAGACTATCAAATGTGCTAAGACCTTCGGTGCTGATCCTAAGGTTGCATTCCTCAGTTTCTCAACTAATGGTTCTGCTAAGGATGAGTCAGTTACTAAGATGCGTAATGCATGTGAAAGAACTAAGAAGCTTCTTCCTGATGTTCCTATCGATGGAGAAATGCAGTTCGATGCAGCTGTTTCACCAAACGTTGCTAAGAAGAAGTTCCCTAATTCAGAAGTTGCAGGT
>CACZPG010000069.1 GCA_902782965.1 uncultured Lachnospiraceae bacterium | reverse complement strand
GATATGCAGGAACTGCTTCCGGGAATCGATGTTGGTATATCTGATTATTCCAGCTGGGTTTACGATTTTATGTTAACCAATCGCCCGACCTTCCTGTATGTTCCGGATCTTGAATTATATGATCAGGAAAGAGGTTTCTACTTCCCGGTAGAGGAAACACCTTTCGGAATTGCTAAGTCAGCAGAAGAACTGGATGAAGTGATTCAGAACTTTGATGAAGAAGCATATCGTAAAGGTGTGAAGAAGTTCCTTGATGGAAAGGGTTGTTACGAGGAAGGAAAGGCCTGCGAGAGAATCGTGGCTGAAATTGAGAAGCTGATGAATGAGTGAGGCTGATCTGAAGAGTGCTATAGCTTAGTAATTAATTTGATTTGCAGAAGTTATATAAGTCAGGAATGCAGGAGATGAAAAAAGTATTAACTACAATTTCAAAGGTATTTATCTTCGGGCTGATATTTCTCGGCTTATTTGCTGTAGCCAATGTCTTCTTCCGCCCGGTATGGCTCTCAGAAGATTCGATTGGCGAAGGTGAGGGTAGTCCTGCAGAGCTTGAAGAAGTAGGCGAGGTGGCTGCCTATGAGGCAACCAACGAGGATGCAACAGCAGGTTTCTATGCTGAACCGGAGAACAAAATACAGACTCTGTTCGTGGGTGCAAGTATGACCTCTGTTGGAGTGACACCTATGGAATTATATGAGAAATACGGAATCTGTGCTTACAGTCTGACAAGTGAAGCACAGCCTGTTCTTGCTTCATATTTCTGGGTGAAGGAAGCAAAACGTCTTCATCCGGATTCTCTTAAGACAGTTATCTTCGATGTTTCTATGATGAGACGTGATGTGGGTAAGGGCTTCTATGAGAAGGCTCTTAATGGAATGAAGTATTCTTCGGTAAAGAGAGAAGCAATTAAGGAAGCAAGTAATGGTGTAGGAGCCATGCTGGGATATACATTTCCTCTTCTTACATATCATTCCAGATGGGCTGAACTGAAGAGAACGGATTTTGTCAAGTTCGGTTATGAACCCAGGAGTTATCTCAGGGGTTACAATATGCGTACTATCAGACTTTTTGATGAAGGAACCTATGAGGATATGCCTCTTTCCACAAGCGTCCTCAATGAGAATGTAGAAGAAAGAGTGGAACTTCATGAAAAGTCAGAGAAATATCTGAGAAAGATGGTAGATTTCTGTAATGAAAACGGGATCAGGCTGATTCTTTACAAGACCCCTGCGGTTGGAAACTGGGGCAATAAGGAGCATTTTACCATTCAGGCTCTGGCCGATGAACTGGGTGTAGATTATCTTGATTTTGTTTTTGAACCACTGGTAGATGAAATAGGATATAATCCGGCAACGGATTCTGAGAACAGAAAGCATAATAATTATTATGGTGCGGCCAAGCTGACGGACTGGTTTGGAAAATATCTGACTGAGCAGTGCAATGTGCAGGATGTTCGTGGTAATAGCGATTATTCCTACATGGATACTCAGCTGGAGGAATATAAGCAGAAGGTTGAAAAGGTGGTGGCTCTGAAGGCTGCTGCATCAGTGGGACAGTATATTTCCTATCTGACAATAGGAAACGGTGCTTCCTCCAACGATGATAAATCCTTAATCAGAAGTCTTCCTGTAGGTGGCAGCTTCACTACAATGATCACCGTGAAAGGACATGCCGGAAGGATGCTCAGTGATGAAGACAGGGCAACCCTTAAGAAATGTGGACTTACTGTACTTTCTGAGATAGATGATAAGGAGTCATATATCGGAATCATTGAAAATGGCAGCGTTAAATATGAGGGAAGCTGCAGAGATGATGGAACAATAAAGGGAAATGTTCACAGAAATCATAACAAGACCATAGATTATACAGGCAGATTTCCGAAAGGAGAGAAGTATACTCTCATCAGCGGAAGCAGAAAACAGGGAGATGTATCCTCTTGTATGATAAGTGAAACCGAGTATTCGCTTAATATGGAAGGTATTAATATCGTTGTTTATGATAATGATGCCGATACAATTGCTGATGATACGTATTTCAATACCTGGGATTATGCTGACAGGGAATCCTATGATACGGAAACAGCACTGAAGGAGGCATTGGCAGACGGATTGGAGTTCTCAGATCTTTCAGAAGGTCTGAAGAAATTATATCTCTATGATAAGAGAGTAGAATATTACAGAGAAGCCAGACATCTGATGCTGGAAATCAGAAATGCAGAAGAAGAGGAAATGTCTGATAGCGGAGAGGCTGCGGAGTCAGATGATTCCGGTTTGAAGGAAGAGGATGAAGAATCCGACGAGAAAAATGATACAGGAAATTCCGATGTGACAGAAGAGGATTCGGAAGCGGGGGAGGAATCTGATAATACTGATAATTCACTTAACGAAGAAGAATCAGATTATTTCTCCCATAGAGGAGTATGGAGATATATAGGCTATTATATGTCTGGTGACAGATATAATAGTGTTAAAGATGATTCTGAGGATACAGATAAGAATGATCTGGTTATATATATAAGTGTAAATGGTGATGCATCTATAGCTCTCGGAGAAGAGGACAGAGCTCAGCTGAAGAAGCTCGGTCTGGATAATCTGTCTCAGCTGGAAGCCGGTGAGGGCTATATCGGAATAATAGATTGTGGCGAAGTGATATGTGATGTATCACAGAGCAAAGGAAATGATGATTCTACAACCAGAGCAGATGGAAGTATGGAGATTTCAAATCTGGGATATGATATAATCAGTTGCGGAAATAATTATATTGATCCGGCCGGAATTTCAGATAATGGCTTGTCCGAAATAATAATAAACCAGAAGGATTATAGTCCGAATGGATATGGTATCAATGTAGTTATTTATGATAAGAATATACAGATGATAGCTGATACGGAGTGTTTCTAGAATTACAGGAAAGATTTGACAATGAAGACTGATAAGCGGGACAAGAAAATAATAATATGTGCTATCCTCCTGATAGCTTATTTCGTCATGGCTTTCTCTCTGGTATATAGTGCCGAGGTTGTTCCTAAACTTGAAGGAAATATCAAGGCAACCCTTATGAATAAGCATAAGGATAATGATACAATCGAGATTAGCAGTGAATATAATACCTATTGTCAGGATTTCTATGGTGAATTTGATGATGTTAAGAAAATAAGAGTATGCTGTAAAAGAAAAGGTCTGGATGAGGATGCATATATATTTTTCAAACTGATCAACCTTGATACTGATGAAGTATATGCCGAAAAAGAAGGCTATATAGGTTCTCTGATAAAGACTTCTAATACATACATCACTATTCCGGTTAAAGAGGGATGTGGTGATTTGAAGGGAAAGAATTTACGTCTCGATGTTGAGATGCAGTATGTTGAAAAAACTAAAGTTATATTTACACAGAATTATCGTCAGGGGCTGGTGTATTCAGTCAATAACCTTCAGGGCTTTCATCATAACATTATTTATAATTTGGAATATGGTCAGAAAGCCTGGCTCAGCAGCTTGTACTGGGTAATAGTTATACTGTTATCTGCATTTTTGGCAGTATGCTTCTATCTGTTTATTATAAAGAAATATGAAATATCTAAAGCCTATATTCCGGTTGCGGCAATTCTCGGAATTATAATGTGTTTCATATTTATGCCGCATGGGATACCCGATGAACCGGCTCACATAGATACAGCTTATCAGTTATCAAATATAATGATGGGAAAAGGAAAAGCTGAAGAAGGTTCAATTTATAAAAGGAGAGCAGATGTTGTTCAGGATGATCTTCTCGTAAATGGAATTGAAAGTAATTCGTTATTTCAGTTAAAGACGAATCTTCTTACCAGACCGGCTGAAACTGAAGATATAACGGTAACTTTTGATAATGCCGGTAGAATCGTTCCGGATATAGTATATTTACCAATGGCCATAGGAATTACCTTAGGCAGACTTCTTGGTTTGTCAACACTCCTGACCTATTATATCGGAAGAATACTGAACCTTATTGTTTTTATAGTTATTACTTCTATTGCTATCAGAATCGCTCCCTATGGCAAAAACCTTATGGCTATGATAATGCTTCTGCCGATCAGTCTTCAACAGGCATCATCAGCCTCCTATGACAGTATAATCAATGCGGTTATTCTGTTGTATATTGCATTTATTCTTATGCTGTATAAGAAAGAGTCTGTAAAAGCAAAGGATTATATTCTTCTGACAATCCTTTCGGTATTTATAGTTATGTGTAAAGGTGGTGTATATGCCCCAATCTGTATTATGCTGGCTGCACTTCCTTTTGGAATTAAATTAAATAAGAAAAGTAAAATCGTTATATTGGCAGCTGTTCTTTCAGCTTTGCTGGCGGTTTTGATATATGCAGGATATCCAATATTTAAGGCATTGTTATTTGAAGGGACGGCCAGAGATGAAGGTGAGATTTACACTGTAGCTGATATGATGTCCAACCCTTCAGGGGTTATCAATATGTGGTGGAATACCCTGGTCAGAAGAGGAGGCTCTCTTCTTGCAGGTCTGCTTGGCGGAAGGCTCGCATGGCTGGATATAAAGGCGAACTGGATATTCCTCATGATTATGGGCGTTGGCCTTGTATTAATGACAAATATAGAGGGAGAAGTATTAACTGTTTCAACGAAAGAAAGGATATTTATTTTTGCTTCTCATATAATAGCCATAATACTTATCTTCCTGTCTATGATAGTTGGATTCACTAAGACAGATAGCGAAGTAATCCAGGGACTTCAGGGAAGATATTTCATACCTCTCCTTCCGTTATCATTAATGTTGTTCAAAACTGATATGATAAATCTCAAGAAGGAAAAGCTGTATAAACTGGCTATGCTGCTTATGGCGACGGAAGCAATGATCATATTGGAGTGTTTCCCTCAGTTTTTGGTAAAGTAAGTTAGTGTAGTATGATTAATGGAACAGAGAATTAGCTATGAAGAAGAATATCCATTCATTTGTAATATGCGCATATGGTGACAGTCCTTATCTGGAGAAATGTATAGAGTCTCTGAAGAATCAGACTGTATCAAGTGTGATAAAGCTGACAACTTCTACACCCAGTGATTATATCAGAGACCTCTGTAGTAAATATGATGTCGAGTATAATATCAGAACTGGTACACCGTCTATTGGAAATGACTGGAATGAAGCTTTGAGAATTGCTGATACAAGATATGCTACCATTGTTCATCAGGATGATGTATATGAACCGGATTATGCTAAGAAGGTTATTACTGCAGCAAGAAACACCAATAGAATAACCGGAGTTGAACCACAGATCGTTTTTACAGATTATAGTGAGCTTGTAAATGGTATAAAATATGCTAAGAGGAGAAATCTCATAATCAAAAGAATTCTTCTCTTGTCACTGAGGCTGCGAAAACTACAAGGCTTTAGATGGGCAAAAAGAAATGCTATCCGTTTTGGAAATGCAATATGTTGCCCTACAGTTACTTATAATATACAATATATAAGAAAACTTCTGGCTGAAGCCGGACGTACAGAACTATTCAGTAATGATTTCAGAAGTAATCTTGACTGGGAAGCCTGGGAATGGCTGTCAGTCAGAAAAGGTGCATTTGTATATCTGCCTGAAATACTTGCCGCCCACAGGATTCATGAGGATAGTGAAACGACAAGAATAATTCAAGATAATGACAGAACCCGGGAGGATATGGTATTATTCTCAAGGCTCTGGCCTCAGGGGATTGCAGCTCTGATTTCAAGACTGTATAAGAAAAGTGAAGATACTAATAATGTGAGGAAATAAATTATGCGTTTACTAATGGTTATTCCTGCATATAATGAGGAAGATAATATCGTAAATGTCGTAAAAAATATAATAGATAAATATCCGGAATATGATTACATTGTAGTAAATGACGGCTCCAACGATCATACCTCCAGAAGATGTCATCGAAATGGTTATGAGATAATCGACCTTCCTGTAAATCTGGGAATAGCAGGAGCTTTTCAGACCGGACTTAAATATGCATACCGAAATAATTATGATGCGGTTCTTCAGTTTGATGCAGACGGACAGCATAAGCCTGAATATATTGAGAAGATGATTGAGAAGCTGGAGTCCGGTTTTGATATAGTGATAGGTTCCAGATTTGTTACGAAGAAGAAGCCCCACAGCCTTAGAATGCTTGGAGCAAGGATGATAACGGTGGCAATATTCTTAACCACCGGAAAGAGAATAGCGGATCCTACTTCGGGAATGAGAATGTTTAATAAGGCAATGATCAAGGAATTTGCCATTAACATGAACTATGGACCGGAGCCTGATACGATATCTTATCTTCTTAAGCAGGGAGCGAGTATAGCAGAGGTTCAGGTCGAGATGGACGAACGTCAGACAGGAAGCAGTTATCTGAATTTCAGTCGTTCCGCTATGTATATGCTGAGAATGTTAGTATCTATCCTGCTGATTCAGACCTTTAGAAAGAGGGATGAAAAGCACGTGGTAATGAAGAGGGGGTAGTAATATGTCAATTACACTTAGAGTTGTTCTGATAGCAGTATCTCTTCTTGCATTTCTTTATATAATTATGAAGATTCGGCATTCAAAAATGCAGATAGAATATGCTTTGTTCTGGATAGTGCTATCGGTTATGATGATGGTCATGGCAGTAGTTCCTCAGCTTCTTTACTGGCTGACAGGTGTACTGGGGTTCATGTCTACATCGAATCTGGTTTATCTGATAATTATAGGAATTCTGCTTCTTAAGGTATTCATGATGACTATAGAGATATCAGACCTGGAGCAGAAGGTTCAGAATCTCGTTCAGGAGCTTGGAATAAACGAGAAAAAGCATGATGATGAGAAGAATGAATCCGGTAAGAAAGATAACCATCAGACGAAAGTAATAATAAAGAAGAAGTGATCAATATGAATAAACCATTGGTTTCAGTCATAATCCCCGTATATAACAATGAAAGATTTCTGGATAAATGTATAAGGTCTGTTTGTGCTCAGAAATACGATAATCTGGAAATAATAATCATTAATGATGGAAGTACGGACAGGTCTTTAGAAATAATAAATATCTGGAAAGAGAAGGATAGCCGTCTGATTGTTATTGATCAGGAGAACAGAGGTGTATCCGGAGCTCGAAATGCAGGGATAGACAAAGCTTCAGGTGAATACATTACTTTTATTGACGGAGATGACTATGTAGGTCCGATGTATATTTACAGGCTTGTAAGAAGTGCTGTGACTAATGATTCAGACATGGTGCTGACGGGGCTCATGATGCAGAATGAAGATGGAACAGTTATCAGAAGCATTATTCCGGGCGGCTATGTTAAGAATAAACATGAAGAATGGATTTTCAGAGTGTCAGCTGTTGCATGTCATTTATATAAGAAAGAAATCTGGGATCGATATGGAGTCAGATTCTATGAAGGAGTACGTGGCGAAGATATGCCGGTTTCTCTCTTTTTCTCAGCTGCCTGCAGGAAAATAAGTATTGTTAAGAAGGATGACTATTATTATATTCAGCACAGTGAATCTGCAATGCACAGCTTCAAATCCAAAGCTAAGAGTTTTCTTCCGTATGATGCACTTGAAGAGATGATAATCAGGATAAGAGAGAGTAATCTGGAATATGATCAGAACTTTCATGAATTATTTGTTCTCAGAATAATATCTTCGATGATAGATATTGCCAGAGGTGCTACCCGCAGTGAAGCTAAGAAACTGGCTGATTACACCGGAAGAATAATAAAGCAGTATTATCCGGATTGTCATAAGAATCCATTAATCAGATTAAACAGTGGTCTTGATATTCCTCTCAGTCAGAGAATGATTGTTAGAATACTTGTTGGTGCATACAGGATAAACGCTCTGTATCCGTTGATTCTTATTTTTTGTAAAATACCATAAGCATCAGAGGATTTAATGGATTATATAAAAAGTATTGATTTGAAATATAATATTAGTGTTTTG
>CACZPG010000068.1 GCA_902782965.1 uncultured Lachnospiraceae bacterium | reverse complement strand
TATTTGTATCAGAGGCATTTGCCGTGGAAGCATTATCTGCAGGATTATCAGTTAATGAATTGTTATCAGGAGAATTATCATTTAATGAATCAACAGCTGCCAGCTCTTCTTCATCCGGAAGATCTACCGCGAAATAATCTTCTTTAGGTTTCTTCTTATCTTTTGACATTATCTTAAAGAATAAAACTTTAACATAATAATCAAGGCCTTCTCCTTTAATAAAGGAACCTACAGCTTTTACAACCAGAAAACCAACTCTGACATCAGCCATTGTAGTTTTTTCATTATGTTCAGCTATAAGTCTGTAACTGATAGGCGAGAACAATACTATCAGCAGAATAAGTAAAATAAGTCCGAGAATAACCAGCAATATTATGCCGATTATCTTAAGTATGGTAAGAAGAATTGCCATTTAAGTACCTGTACCGAACAAAGCTTTAATATCCGGAGAGCCTAGTTCTCTGTAAGCATCGCCGATAATATCATTCACTACTTCTTTAGCTTTATCACGACTCTTAGCTATTCCATATATATTTATACTTCTTCGTTGTTTTCTGTAATAAGGCTGAAGAAGTTCGTTATAATCATATATTTCCATGATACCGGCATCAAAAAGCGGTTCTGTCACTACAAACAGACCCTTCACAGGTCTCTTAATAGCTATTCTTCTGAGCGCCTTTTTAAAATCTTTCTCGGAAAAATCCTGAGTATATACATTTTTTGATACACAAAGCTTCATGAAATCTCCTGATAATATTCTTTAATTATCCCATCATTAAGTCGTTCACTATATCTCTTACAGCCGTAAGTTCAGATTTATCTGAGCAGCTTGAAAGTGCATAACTGAAATATTCAAGAATTTCATCCTGCGTATTGAAGAATACAGGCATAAGAGAAAGAACTTTGGCCATAATACTTCTCTTTTCATATTTGGAAAGAGACTTGAAAATACTGCTGAAATCTTCTGTTAATGATTCTTTTATATCTGCAATATAGATATCATCAGCTTCATTTTCAACAACTTTAATAGCACCCTTGTCAACATCCATAAATAAACTTGAAGAAGTCAGCAGGTCAGCTTTACTGAGTATTTCAAAATTCGATTTGATTTCTTCAGAATACATATCACCATATACTGCAGAAAGATCATCAAGATTAGCTTCTATAAAAGAAAGTTCTTCAAAAGAAGATTCCTGTGTTCCTTCAAGACTGACAAAATATTCATCAAATTCACTGGAAGCCTGATATATATCATCAGCTGTAATTAGTTCTTTTAAAATGTGTGAAGCAGTTTCATATTCTTTTCCAAGATATGATTTATCTGCTACTCCTTCGCTGTACAGAACTATCAGTACGTCGTTAATAATTTCTGTAAGCATAAGATAATCAGTAACGTTAGACTCAATAATACCTGTAGCTTCAGTAAGTTTATCACTCAATGAATCAAATGTTTCTCTGTCAATATTCTTATAATCAGTATTTTTGAATTCGTTATAAATTTTGTTAAGAGCAGGATATTCTTCTTCAAATCCTTCAGGAATATCAAGAAGAGCTGCATCTCTGATAGTCTGAACGAAATCATCTACAGAACGCTGCTCACCGCCTCTGTAAATACTTAATGAATTATTTATAATATCGAAAAATCTATCCTTAGTCATTCTGACCGGAAGCTGAGCTATGAACTCCTGAATCCTTGTATTCACAAGCATTTTATCATTTTCAGAAAATACGAATTCATACATCGACTGAGCAAGTGCCTGGGTATCTATATTATTATCAGTTGTTCCTATAACGGCCGGCTCAATTCTGTTGATGATATACTCATAAATCTGAAGTGCATCAGTATAGGATGTAAGTATCTTCATTCTGGCAGTAATACTGTCACGGATATCTGAGATACTTTTTACACAGTCTTCAAGGGAAATGTTCGATATAGATTTGTCATCACTCACATATACATTTCTTAATGCGAGATTTATTTCGTCAATATACCCTTCAATTTCTTCTCTTCTTTCAAGACTGATTTCTTCAAACATTTCATACATAGTGAAAAGATTCATCGAAAGCTTAATAGTTGCATAATTATCAAGAGCAGCAGCCAGAAGTTTCTGATATTTTAATACAGACTCTTCTCTGTTTCTGTCCGCCGATATATCTGTAAGTAAGATTTTTGCTTCTTTCTTCATATTGCTCCTTTATTGTATGTGCTTATGAGTATATAAATGTTCAGAACAGTATTCGTAATTTCCGTTACATTTTGAACAGAATCTGAATTCAAGATTCGGATTGTCTACTTCTGTTCTTCCGCAGACTGCACATTTATGAATTGTAATGCCATCCGGATTACCTGTACCCGGAGGAATGATGGATCCTCCCGGAAAATCAATTACATCCCCTCTAGAGGCATGAGTTCGTCTGGCTTTATAACCCTTCTGTTTAGCCTTAATGAATTCACGCTGTCTCTTCCGATCTTTAAAGGTAGGCTTGGTTCTGCTTCTGTTAATGTATGCATAGATGAAATAATTAGCTATTGAACTAAATACAATTATCTTAGTGAATAGGCCGCCAGTAAAGAAATAATAAGCCATTAATAACAGATCCACATATCCCAGCCATTTCATCTTAATTGGAATAAGAAAATACAGATAAACCATATGATCACCGCCAATAACGGTGAATGCAAGGAAAATGCTTATCAGCATAAATCTTGTTACGCTGAGACCGGCATAAACAGGATCCCCACCCATAATAATATCATTAGGAAAATTGTTAAGATGTGCATCAGCGTTGGGACTGAGATAATAATAATAAATACCACCAAGTACCACAAGTATATCCGTCAGCAGCGCTCCTCCAAGCACATAGAGATTATACATGAATCTTCCCCAATAGCTTTCAAGGCTTCTCCCGATATAGTAATAAAAATAAAGTGATATAGGGAGAAATAATAAGGATAAAAGAGAATTATCCACTTCAAAAGGAACAGTAAGAATCCAAGTAAAAAGTCTCCAGAACTGATGTCTTACAACTATCATATAAGGAACCAGAACGATTTCCTCATATAATGATGGAGTAATAAATTTGATAAGATATCCAAGAATAAT
>CACZPG010000067.1 GCA_902782965.1 uncultured Lachnospiraceae bacterium | reverse complement strand
CAGAGTCTGTAGAATCTCTCCTGATAAGCTTCGTTTTCAAAGAAACCTGACTCAGCTTCTCCACTATCAAAACTGAAACCATAGGTCTTATGCAGATCAAGAATCATATTCAGACCATATTTCTCACTCCAGTCAATAGCGCTTTGAATATATCCGAAGCCATCTTCTATATAATTGCCCTCTGAATCCTCAACAAGATTATAATCTACAGGAACTCTGATATGGTCCAGTCCCCAGCTCTTTATTCTCTCTATATCAGATTCTGATATAAATGTATCATATCTTTCTTTAGTATGGTCGCACTGGGACAGCCATCCGCCCAGATTTACACCATGCATAAATCCCTCTAATGCTTTCAATTCGCACCTCCAAATACTTTATAATCATGAGTATGATTATATAATCATTACTCAACCTTCTCAAGTCTTACGTTTCTTATATGTATAGTAGCTGTAGAATCCTGATTACCCATATTGAATTCGACACGTCCCTTATCATCAGATTCATCCTTCATGTCAAATTCAAATTCAAAGGTCTGCCAGTCACCTGTCAGATCAACCGGTGTGTCAGGGAAATATCTGATCCAGTTGGCTGTTGGTGCAGTTACAGCAACTTTCATCTGTCTGTCTTCTTCAGCATATGCCTCAAAGGAGAATTTATATTTTGAACCTTCTTCCATTGGCATTTCCGGCTGAACAAGCTGAATGGAGTATTCTTCTGATCCGAAATCTTCTGTTGAAATGATTATCTCATTATCCTTGATTTCTGCTGAACCCTTACCACCGTTCAGTTCTAGGAACTTCCAATCAACATCATCAGTAAGGTCTTCTGCTTCTGCGAAGTCTGAATTATGTACGAAGTTACCTGTATCATCTGCTTCTCTCATTTCAAGAACCTTTACAGGCTTCTCTACATTTTCATCATAGGAATCCTTCTGGAACATACGTACATAATCTACTTTCATTGCTCCTCTATCATCAAAAGGTGTAGATTCATCCGGATCTCCAGGCCAGTCGCCTCCGACTGCAACATTAAGGATAACATGGAACGGCTGATCAAATGGAGCAGGATATGTTTTCTCCGGAGCACCCGGCCATTTTGAGAACCAGTCATTGGTCTCAAAATACTGCTCACCGTCAATGAACCATCTGATAAGTCCCGGCTCCCAGTCAATAGCAAATACATGATATTCATTTGCAAAATCACCATCTGCAAGAGTATATGAACCCTGATTCTGGTTATGTGGCTCACCATAGTGAAGAGTTCCGTAATTTGTATTAGTACTGTCACCAAGAACCTCAGCTATATCTATTTCTCCACACTTAGGCCACTGACCATAATGATCTTCGTCCTGTGGCATCATCCAGAATGCCGGAAGGTATCCTTTACCCTGTGGAAATTTAATTCGTGCCTCTATATATCCATACTTTATATCATGCTTATTCTGAGTATTAACTCGTCCGGATGCATAAGATACTGTTCCGTCTTCTTCTACTGTCTTAACCGGCTGGATAACAAGCTCTCCGTCTTTAACATATGCATATTCATCACTTGGAATATACTGCTGAAGCTCATGATTAACCCATCCAACCTGATGTTTCTCTCTGTTCCAGTCATCTTCATTTAATTCTGTACCATTAAACTCATCATGCCAGAAAAGAGTATAACCATCCGGTACCTCAATCTCATCCTCAGATACATCTGTCGCACTGGTGTCAACTGAAGCAGATTCAGCACTGGTATCAGTCGCTGCTGATTCTATTAATTCAGCTGCTGATTCCGTGGTTGCAGTATCATTGCTACCATTATCTGCGTTTTTGCCACAACCGGTCACTCCTGAGACAACCATCAAAGCAGACATTGCCATGGCAATTCTCATCTTTCCTTTTCTCATCGTACCCCTCCTGAAATCTTTGATTTCTATGTATCATACTGCTAAACAGGCTATAATAAACCCTGATAATAAACAGGCTATAATCCTGATAACCAGCATTTAATCAATTATAAAATAACTACAGGAAAGTATATATCGTATATATTACTTTTCTGTAGTTATTATGATTTGTTTTTAAATTATATTATCTCGTCAAATACTATTCGTATTCTTGTACCCAATTCTTTCCTTGAAAGTATTTCAAAATGTCCCTTGTGCTTATCAACTATCCATTTAGCTATGGACAGGCCCAGTCCGGTACCCTGAACTTTTCTCGTATCATCCGCTCTGTAGAAACGTTCAAACATATGTTTTACATCAACAGCAGCCATACCGATTCCGGTATCCTGAACCTGGATATATTTATGTCCATCCTCCTGAATACCAGCCGACAGGACTATTTCATCACCTTTCTCGGTATACTTTGAAGCATTATCCACCAGAATTCGCATTGCCTGTTTAATCATTGATGCATCGGCATTTATGTGAAGATCAGGATTATTGTCATTATATTTATATACATGATTCTCATCTATCATAAGAGACTCCTCATAAATCTCTCTCATGATATCATTCAGACATACATCCTCGAAGGTCATGACATTCCTGCCTGCATCTCCCCGGGCCAGGAACAAAAGCTGCTCCACCAGATGATTCATATGATCTGACTCATTCTTTATTGCAGTAATGGATTCATCAAGTATTTCCTCATCTTCCTTTCCCCATCTATCCAGCATATTTGCATATCCCTGAATAACAGCTATAGGAGTCCTTAGTTCATGCGAGGCATCATTAACAAATCTGGCCTGCTGCATATAAGTATCATGCATTTTGCTGATCATATTATTCATAGCAGCTTCAATTCCCTGAAGATCCGGATCACCAAGTGACAGCTCCTGAGTCTGGGAAGGCGAAATATGTTCTATAGCATTCTCTATAGTATGGAATTTACTGTCATCAAATGAAATTTTATTTAGTTCATCCGCTTTAAGCGCTATTTCATTAATTGGATTAAGAGTTTTCTTGATTTTTTTGTAATCTCCGTAATATGAAAACATCAGATTCATCAACTGAAAAACTACAGCAACGAGAACTGCACCAAGAATGTATAATAAAGGAATAAAGCATTTCTCTTCCATTAATACTTTATCACCTGAACTGACTACATATACGAGATTTGACAGTCCCTCTCCACGGGTAGTAAAGTTCCTGTCATATTTTGGAACAATCTCTCCCAGTACTTCATTCTCTTTCATAACTATCCACATGACAGAAAGAGCAGCAAACAGGAAAATGTTTGCTGCAAAATTAAGACCCAGTCTCGTTCCTACCATCTGACCATGCAGTTTATGGGCGATTGAAGTTACTCTTCTTTCCTCATTATCATTTCTTCTAGTCTGGTTTGACATAGTACATTCCTTCTATATTTTGAGAAGCAATAATCAGCTTCTCATAATGTCCAGATTTTAATCACATCATCCTTCGTCAATCATCAGATTTAATAACATAGCCTACACCACGGACGGTCTGTATCATCCTTACATCATATACTTCATCTATCTTGGTTCTAAGATACCTTACATATACGTCTATCACATTTGTTTCACCAAGATAATCATATCCACATACTCTTTCGAGAAGCGTATCTCTGGATAGAACAATATCCATATTTTCCAGGAGGACCTTCAGCATAATAAACTCTCTATTGGTAAGCTCTATGCTGTGATTATCATACTTAACCGTATGACGGTTCTCATCCAGAACCAGCTTCTTCCATCTGTATATTCCTTCACTTTTTCCTGATACATTTCCATTTGCTGCACTCTGATTGGAACTGTTTCCGCCGGCATTCCCATGAAGCTTCAGCGCTACTCTTATCCGGGCTAGAAGCTCCTCAATTGCAAATGGTTTCGTTATATAATCAACCGCTCCGGCATCCAGACCGGAAACCTTATCCATAACTGCATCTCTGGCAGTAAGAAGAATTACAGGAGTAGTTTTCTCACGGCTGAGTCGTCTAAGAACCTCCAAACCATTGAGTTCCGGGAGCATAATATCCAGAAGTATCAGATCATAATTCTTCTCAAGGGCCATTTCAAGCGCAGTTCGTCCATCTGCAGCCTTTTCTGTTTCATAACCCTCATGCTTCAGCTCAAGTTCGATAAACCTGGCCAGCTTCTCTTCATCTTCTACTATCAGAATAAATGCTCCCATAAACCCTCCTGTCATCTATA
Organism: uncultured Lachnospiraceae bacterium; assembly: GCA_902782965.1. GTDB lineage: Bacteria > Bacillota > Clostridia > Lachnospirales > Lachnospiraceae > Eubacterium_Q. Next base: position 3,861 of record CACZPG010000067.1, on the reverse strand, counting down.
CGTTTCTGTTTTTAATATTATAATGTCAATTACTGATTATCAGTACCATCAACTGAACTCATATCCTCTGCCGGAGCGCTGTTCTCAACTGAAGTATTATCTACAGTTGATCTATAGATAGATGACTCTCCTGCATTCTCATTTACAACAGTACCTGTTGTGGTTGTAGCTGTATCAGCTGCTTTATTGTCATTAAAGCTTTCCTTAGCCTTCTCAGCATAGCTGGCTGCCTGATTCAGAATGTCATTAACTTCCTTCGAATCATCCTTGCCTTCAATCTTATATCTGCAATCAAGGAATAAGGATACAATAACTACAATTATGAGAAGTTCCCATGCACATAGTGTAATGATAATTGATATCCAGAGTGGAAGTTTAATGATTGTCTCTCCGTTTCTGCTAACATTAAGAGAATTATCTACAGTATATCTGAAACCTCTCTTAATTGCATTTCCGATGTCTTTCAGAATACTCTTCTCTTTAGTTTTCTTCGATTCTTCGATTACTGCCGGTACATCTCTATACTGAGGCTGCTCTGTATAAGTTGTATTATACTGACCCTGCTCCGGCTGCTTAACCTTACCCTGCTTCTCAAGAATGATCATTGCATCCAGAAGATCGTCATTTGCCTGATCAAGAGCATTCTTAGCATCCTCATATGTTACTCCAGTTTTCTGTACTAATCTTTCAACCTTTTCAAATTTGTCCATAACTTTACCTCTTTTCTTTTTTAATCCCCCGAATTCCTTATCGATTTCCTTTATTTGGAATCGGTTGTTTTCCTTTTGACAGTTTCAATAATAATCTTAATAAATAAAACTGTCCTTTATGAAAGATTAAAAAAAGATTAAAGAATTAAAAAGTTTAATTAATTTTTATTCTGATCAGAACATCAGTCTCTCAGTCTGATTCTAAACTGTCTCAAAGTATAACCCTTGGCATTATACAGATTAACCTTACCATAATTGAAGAAGCCATATCTCAACTCCAGTGTATCAGAATTTATTTCTACGATTACTTTCTCTCCGTCTATATGCGACCGGGGAACAGACCATTTCTCAAGATCACTGCTTATCTCAAATCCGAAGATATGTTCTGAATTATCTTTAATAGATTCAGTTCTCAGTTCTTCTCTATGATCCAGGAGGTTATTATCCATGGTCAATACTTCCCCATAAGTATTCCTGAACTCAAGAATGATTTCATTCCCGCTAATGGTCCAGCTGTCCAGGAGCATATCCTCTCCTCCGGCTTCATTCCTTCCATATACCGTCGCAAGAACAGTACCTGCAAGTCTGAGACCCGGTGTTTTCTTGTCGATCGGATGCACATTCCCATATTCACCACCATCCAGCAGAGTAACCAGAAATGTGTTATCTGCCTTTTCAGCAGCCTGTTCCTGAGCTTCTCTGATATACGCCCAGTCACGAATATCCTCATCATCCCCTTCTATATACATAGGGAGCTGAACCATTACAAAAGGAATACTGTCATCCATCAGAAGTCGTCTGTACTGTTTTATCAGATCGACCATCAGGTTTCCATACATATCATTCCTGCCGGTTTTCATAACAGTATTATAATTTGAAACAGCATCCTCTTCTCCCTGATAATAAAGAACACCTTTTACGCCATAGGGAACAAGTCTCTTAAACATGGTCTCTATAAGGCCGCCAGGTCTGAAGGCTGACTTAAGGCCCTTCGGAGGAGGCCAGGGATACTTGCCTGCAGCTTTCTCCAATTCTCCAGGAGTTATATCAGGATTCTCAGTTCTTGCTTTATCAGCCAGTTCCAGATGTCTTTCAACAAGCCAGTTATATTCATTCAACAGCTTCTCGAAATCCTCTTCAGTCTGATTCTCTGTCAGCTTATCAAATTCATTAAGATAGCTTCGGCCTTCAGGAGAATCTTCCAGAACTTCTCTTTCCATCCAGCAGGTAATGGAAGTACCTCCCTGATAACAATCTATCATTCCTACAGGTACTCCCAGTTCCTTATAAAGCTTCACTGCATAATAATATGCCACTCCGGACATTTCTCCGAAATCTTTGTCAGTCAGAGATTTCCAGCTAAGTTTTGACTCTTCCTCAAGAAATGCATCATCAATTACCGGTGCTTTGATAGTTTTGAAGAATCGGATTTCCGGATAAGAAGCCTTCTCAATCTCTTCTTTCCCACCTAATGAATTAATGAGCTCGAATTCCATATTGGACTGTCCGTTATCTAACCAGACTTCACCATATAGTACATTTCTGATTATTTTTAAGACTGAGCTCTCTGAATCACAATTATCATTTGAAGAAGCTTCAGCTGAAACTGTCATATCATAGGGACCGCCTGCCGGGTGCGGAGGCAGCTTAATCTTCCATGATCCGGCATCGACTTCAGAACAAACGTCTATATTATCAATTTGTATTTCTATTTTTTCCTTAACCTCTGATTCCCCGAAGATAAAGATTTCTTTATCCCTCTGGAGTACCATGTTGTCAGAAAATATGGCTGCAAGTTTCATTACAACACCTCAAAATACAACATCGCAAAATTACGTCACCACAAAATTAAAAAAACACAAAATACAACAAGCCCAAATTACAATTAGCGAATTCCAAGCTCGGTATCTTCTTCTCTGACAAGACTATGTTCCCTGATATAGGACACAATCTCATCTACCTTAGTAAAGGCTACGGATACATAACTGTCTGCACAGCCATAGTAAAGAGCTATACGGCCTGTCTCGGAATCATGGATTGTAGCACATGGGAAGGTTACATTTGGCACAAAGCCTCTCTCCTCATACCATTCCTGAGGAGTCAGCAGATAGTTCTCACTTCTATACTTAACTATAGAAGGATTATCAATATCCAGAATAGCGCCGCCTATTGAATAAACATAGCCGCTACAGGTTCCAACAACTCCATGATAGAACAACAGCCAGCCCTCAGTAGTTTCAATCGGAGCAGCTCCGCCTCCTATCTTCAGGTTCTCCCACCATTCAAAGCTTCGTCCCATAACATGTCTATGTTTACCCCAGTAAACCAGATCAGGACTTTCTGAAAGGAATATATCTCCGAAAGGAGTATGTCCGCTGTCTGAAGGTCTGCTGAGCATAACATAATTTCCATTAATCTTCCTAGGAAAAAGAACAGCATTTCTGTTAAATGGAATGAATGGATTCTCCAGTCTGGTAAAGGTTTTGAAATCCTTAGTCTTCGCAAGTCCAATAGCTGCCCCATAGAAATCCTGACACCACATGATATAATAGGTATCCTCTACCTTTACAAGACGGGGATCATAAGCATAAACAGGCTGGAAAGGTTCCCCCTTCTCATTTACAAATTCTATCCTCTCCTCATCAAACTCCCAGTGAATTGCATCTTCGCTTCGCCCAAGATATATAAAAGAAACTCCGTTTCTCTGTTCTCCTCGGAACACACCAATGAATTTCCCCTCATAAGGCATAACCGCACTATTAAATATTCTGGCAACATTTTCAATAGGATTACGATCTATTATAGGATTATCTGAATATCTCCACATGGGAGCACCTTTTATACCCTCAGGTTTATCCTGCCACGGCATATTAGGAACTGCCGGACTGTTAATAATTCTCACTTCTGACATAGTCACCTCCAAAATTATATAGTTTGGTTCTCGTCTGTCTTATTTCTAATCATTCGACAAACCACTCATATCATTATAGAGATATATAATCTGAATATCCACCATTTTTTTAACACAAAAGTCATAAAAACATAAAAACTGCAACTATATTTAAAAAGAACTCCCACATCACATAAATTGGGAGTTCTTTTCTGTTATTTTGTGTTATACTAATGCACAAGTGTCAACGGTATAACTTAT
>CACZPG010000066.1 GCA_902782965.1 uncultured Lachnospiraceae bacterium | reverse complement strand
TATCAGATTTACATCTGCTTCTTCGGCTGCATATTCTACGCCTTTACATATTTCAAAAGCATAGTCATTATCAAGATGACAGGTAAGAAAACCTATATTTGGCCTGTTTTTTTCCTTCATAGCAACCTCCATAAGTACTTATATAACTATTTACCCCAATACAAATATTTTATCATAACAGGGTAGATAATTAAAGAAATTATTGACTGAAAAATAGTGAGAAAATCGGTATAAAAAGCGTAATCTGATTTGTTTACAAATGTAATTAGATGCTTTATAATGACCATGTTGTTTATGAACCTATTATCGGATGAATAGTTGAAATAGTTGTCCGGTGAAATTAATCTCATGGAGGGAAATCATGGATTACAAAAAATCAGGAGTAGATATTGAAGCAGGTTACAAGTCTGTTGAATTAATGAAAGAGCATGTCAAAAAGACTATGAGACCTGAGGTTCTCGGAGGAATCGGTGGCTTTGCCGGTGCTTTTGATCTGAGCAAGATTAAGGAAATGGATGATCCCGTACTTCTGTCGGGAACAGACGGATGTGGCACTAAGGTTAAGCTTGCCTTCATACTTGATAAGCATGACACCATTGGTATCGATGCTGTTGCTATGTGTGTGAATGATATTGCATGTTCCGGTGGAGAGCCTTTATTCTTCCTTGATTATATAGCATGCGGAAAGAATTATCCGGAGAAGATTGCAAGTATAGTCAGCGGCGTTGCTGAAGGCTGCCTTCAGTCAGAGGCTGCTCTGGTTGGCGGAGAGACTGCAGAACATCCCGGATTAATGCCTGAAGACGAATATGATCTTGCAGGTTTTGCTGTAGGAGTCGTAGACAGGAAAGACCTTATTACAGGTGAGAATATCAAACCCGGAGATACATTGATAGGTATAGCATCTTCCGGCGTACATAGCAATGGCTTCTCTCTTGTGAGAAAAGTATTTGATATGACAGAAGAATCTTTGAATACCTATTATGATGAGCTTGGAAAAACCTTGGGAGAAGCTCTCATTGAACCTACAAGAATCTATGTTAAAGGTTTAAAGGCTGTCAGAAATGCCGGAGTTACGATTAAGGGCTGCAGCCATATTACCGGCGGTGGTTTCTATGAGAATATTCCTCGTATGCTTCCTGAAGGTGTTACAGCTAAGGTAGACAAGAATTCATATGAGGTTCCTGCAATTTTCAAGCTTATGGCTGAGAAGGGTGATATAGAGGAACATATGATGTACAATACCTACAATATGGGAATCGGCATGGTGCTTGCAATTGATCCGGAGGATACCGATGCTGTTATAAAAGCGCTTGAGAGTACGGGTGACAAGGCATACGTTATCGGAGAAGTTGTAAGTGGAAATGAAGGAGTTATTCTTGTGTAAATATAACTCCTCAATCTATCTTTCAGAGAGCTGATAGTTTCATTTAATAATATGAAAGAGGTATTAAATATGCTTAGAGTACTTGTTCTTGTGTCAGGGGGTGGAACCAATCTCCAGGCAATAATAGATAAGGTGGCTGATGGGACTGTGACTAATACAGAAATAGTCGGAGTTATCAGTAATAACTATGGAGTTTATTCTTTGGAAAGAGCTGCAAATGCAGGCATACCTGCAGAGGTGGTTTCCCCGAAGGATTATCCGGACAGATCGTCTTTCAACAGGGCGCTCCTGGCAAAGCTGGAAGATTATAAACCTGACCTGATCGTGCTTGCAGGTTTCCTTGTTGTGATTCCTGAAATAGTTATTCAGAAATATGAGGGAAGAATCATCAATATTCATCCTTCACTTATCCCTTCGTTCTGTGGAACCGGTTATTATGGACTGCATGTCCATAAAGCTGCTCTTGAGAGAGGTGTGAAGGTATCCGGTGCTACAGTGCATTTTGTGGATGCGGGTACAGATACCGGTCCTATAATACTTCAGAAGGCTGTTTATGTTGAGGATGGTGATACACCTGAGATTCTCCAGCGAAGAATTATGGAACAGGCTGAATGGGAGATACTTCCACAGGCTATCAATCTGATAGCAAGAGGGGAAGTTAAATATGTTAAGAAACCGGATATGAGAAGCTGACAAGGAGTGTAAGAAAGAAATGAAAATAATGATCGTAGGCGGCGGTGGCCGTGAACATGCTATTGCCTGGGCAGTAGCTAAGAGTCCTAAATGTGATAAATTATATGCTGCTCCGGGGAATGCCGGAATAGCTGAACTTGCTGAATGTGTAGATATATCTGTTATGGATGCGCCTGCTCTTGTTAAGTTTGCAAAGGAGAAGGAGATAGATTTCGTTATCGTGGCTCCGGATGATCCTCTTGCTGCAGGAGTTGCAGACGCATTTCTGGATGAAGGAATCAAGACCTTCGGACCGAGAAAGAATGCAGCTATCATTGAAGCTTCCAAGGCGTTTTCCAAGGATCTGATGAAGAAGTATAATATTCCATCAGCTGCTTATGAAACCTTTGAATCGGCTGATGATGCACTTGCATATCTTGAAACACAGGAACCTCCTTATGTTCTTAAGGCAGACGGACTTGCGCTTGGAAAAGGCGTGCTAATCTGTCAGACTCTTGAAGAGGCTAAGGCAGGTATTAAAGAAATTATGATAGATAAGAAATTCGGAGATGCAGGTAATAAAGTTGTTATTGAAGAATTCATGACGGGAAGAGAGGTTTCGGTTCTCTGCTTCTCAGATGGTAAGACTATCCTTCCGATGACCTCTGCTCAGGATCATAAGAGAGCAGGAGATGGAGATACAGGTCTGAATACAGGTGGAATGGGAACCTTCTCACCAAGTCCTTTCTATACAGATGAGGTTAAGGCTTTCTGTGAGGAGAATGTATATCAGAGAACTATTGATGCGATGGCTGCTGAAGGCAGAGAGTTCAAGGGAGTTCTGTTCTGTGGCCTTATGCTGACTGAGAAGGGACCTCGTGTTCTGGAATTCAATGCACGTTTCGGTGATCCGGAAGCGCAGGTTGTTATTCCAAGACTTAAGAATGATATCGTAGACGTTATGGAGGCATGTGCTGACGGAACTCTTGATAACATAGAACTCGAATTTGAAGATAATGCGGCTGTATGCGTTATGCTTGCTTCAGACGGTTATCCTGTTTCTTATAAGAAAGGCTTTGAGATTGAAGGCCTTGAGAATTTTGCAGGTAAGGATGATTATTTCGTATTCCATTCAGGAACTAAATTCGCTGCTGATGACAATGGCGATAAGAAGGTTGTTACGAATGGAGGACGTGTACTTGGTGTTGTAGCTCTGGGCAATGATCTTAAGGAAGCCAGAAAGAATGCATACGAAGCTACAGAACTAATAGATTTTGAGAATAAATACATGAGACATGATATTGGAAAGGCTATTGACGAACAGTGACAGACATTAAATATTCCGACACAACCAATCAGGTGATTACAGAAGCTAAGAATATTGCAAGGAGACTCGGCTGTACCTTTGCGGACAGCAGACATATTTTTATTGCGCTTTACAGCATTCATAAAGGTGTTGCTTATAGTGTAATGCTTAAGGCGGGACTGCGTGCTGAGGATTTCCAGGCGCTTGCTTCATTGATAAGAAGTCATATGAATGGATTTGTTGCTGATGAATTCTCAGACAGTCTTACAGAGAGAACAGAGAAGGTTCTGGATGAAGCTGTAGAAGATGCTGTAAGACTTAAAGCTGACAGTGTGGGTACAGAGCTGGTCCTTCTTTCTATACTTAGAGATCTTAATAATGACATTTTCAAAATTCTGAAGAATAAGAATGTTAATATCACCACCATGTGTATTGAACTGCTCATGTCTACCGGTTTGAATCGTAAAGATGCAGAGAAATACAATACCAAATATGTTGTACAGATACCGGGAAAAGGTGAAAGCGCTAAGAAGAGCAAATCCATGCTTGAAAGCTATGGCAAGGATCTTACTGAAAGTGCAAAGGATGGACTGCTTGATCCGGTGGTCGGACGTCACGATGAAATAATCAGAGTTCTTCAGATACTTGGAAGAAGAACCAAGAACAATGTATGTCTCGTTGGTGAACCGGGAGTTGGAAAGACTGCAATTGTTGAAGGACTTGCTCAGATGATTGAGGCGAAACTTCTTCCGGAAATGTATCAGAATAAGAGAATTGTAAATCTTGATATCAACAGTATGCTGGCGGGTACCAGATACAGAGGTGATTTCGAGGAGAGGCTGAAGAATACACTCGATGAATTAAAGGCTAATCCGGATATTATTGTTTTCATTGATGAACTTCATACTCTTATTGGTGCAGGTGGTGCTGAAGGAACTCATGATGCCGCAAACATTTTCAAACCGGCGCTTTCAAGAGGAGACCTTCAGGTTATCGGTGCAACGACACTTGAGGAATACAGGAAATACATTGAGAAGGATGCTGCTCTGGAGAGAAGATTCCAGCCGGTAATGGTTGATGAGCCAACACCTGAGGAGACGGTTGAGATATTGAAAGCACTTGCCGACAATTACCAGTCTTTTCATGGGGTTAAGATTGAAGAAGAAGCTATAAATGCAGCAGTGGAACTGTCTGTAAGATATATTAATGACAGATACCTGCCTGATAAAGCTATAGATCTTCTGGATGAGGCCTGTTCCAGACTCAAGATGGGAGATGTAACTCTTAGTGATGATGATGGATTCTCAGGTAATTATGAATGGTTCATGAACCAGGTTATAGAGAGCGCTCTTTCTGAAGGAGATATAGATAAAGCTTCAAGTCTGAGAAAGACTCTTAAAGATAAGAAGACACAGAAGAGAAACGAACGAAAAGAAGAAAGTCTGGTAGTTGGACCGGATGAAATAGCCGAAGTAGTATCAGTCTGGACCCGAATTCCTGTTTCGCGTCTTTCTGAATCTGAACAGGCCAGGCTTATGAGACTCGAGGATACTCTGCATGAAAGAATTATCGGACAGGATGAGGCTGTAAGAACAATTTCCAGTGCCATCAGGAGAAGCAGAGTAGGATTAAGAGAATCCGGAAGACCAATAGGATCTTTCCTCTTCCTGGGTCCTACAGGAGTTGGTAAAACGGAAGTGTCCAAGGCGCTTGCAGAAACTCTGTTCGGTGATGAGAAGAGTCTGATAAGAGTAGATATGTCTGAGTATATGGAGAAGCACAGCGTATCTAAAATGATAGGTTCTCCTCCGGGTTACGTAGGTTATGATGAAGGCGGACAGCTGTCTGAAAAGGTAAGAAGAAATCCATACAGTGTTATACTTTTCGATGAGATTGAGAAAGCTCATCCTGATGTATTTAATATTCTTCTTCAGGTTCTGGATGATGGAATTATAACAGATGCTCAGGGCAGAAGAGTAGATTTCAAGAACACTATTATTATCATGACTTCGAACCTCGGAGCGGATAAGATAGTTTCTCCTAAGACTCTTGGTTTTGTAGCGGATAATAGTGAGGATCGGGACTTCGAAACCATGAAAGAAGGCGTGATGGAGGAAGTTAAGAGACTATTCAGACCTGAATTTCTGAATCGTCTGGATGATACTATTGTATTCCGGGCTCTTAATGAATCGCAGATTCTTGAGATAGCAGGCCTTCAGCTTGAGGAACTGAGACAGCGTATTAGCAGTAACTTAAATATAGATATAAGCTTTGGCGTAAGCGTCAGAAAGTTTATTTTTGAGAAAGGCTTCGACAAGAAATTCGGTGCCCGACCAATAAGAAGAGCAATTCAGACCAATATCGAAGATCCTCTCTCAGAACAGATTCTGACCGGAAAGATATTAGCCGGAGATTCGGTAAGTGTATCTGTAGTGAAGGATAAAGTACAGTTCAGAGTGAAACAGAAAGAGGCATGATTTTTTTCCTGAAACATTGTAAGTTGGTGTGGAAAATGATGGATTTTTCTGTTATCATGAAACTAATAATGCGGATATTGTAACTGAATAGAGAATGCTTCAGTTTTGTATCTGCATTACAAATACATTTTTCTATTATGATTAGCCGGGGAGGTAATACAAATGGCAGTAATTGATGAACTCATCCGTGAGGAAGAAAATGGTTCACTCAGCTTTGGTAATTATGAATTAACAACCAAGACCAAGAAAGATGGTTTTGAATATAATGGCGACAGTTATAAGATTAAGACCTTTAACGAGATAACTAAGCTTGAAAGGAATGGGATGTTTGTATATGAATCTGTACCGGGTACAGTAGTTCATGAATTCAGAACCAATGGTGAACAGGTGATGTTCAGTGTTGAAGGTGAAGCAGATGCTCAGATTACACTAGAGCTTGAAGCAGAAACTGAGTATAAGGTTCATGTAGATGACGTGTACGTAGGTAAGATGAAGACTAATCTCGGCGGCAAGCTCAGTATCAGTGTTGAGCTTGAAGAAGCTGATAAGGTAGATGTGGCTATCGAGAAAGTTTAAGAAGGAATTGCTTCGAAAGGACGTTTGTGAGTCAGACGTCCTTTTTCTGTTTGCATATAATCTAAAACTATTAAAATAATGTAAATAAATTTTGAGTGAATTGAAAAAATCGTACGATTATGGTATTATAATCGTACGATTAGTTGTTTGTGAAATGTCAGAAAGTGAGGTGTGAGATGTCAATAACAGCAACGGAATTAAAACAAAATCTAAGTAAATATCTGGTATTAGCTGAAACGGAAGATATTTATATAACACAATATGGAAAAGTAATAGCTAAGCTTACTTCACCTCATCAGAATAGGAGAGATATAGCTGAGTCGCTATTTGGTTCAATGCCTGATACAATGACACTGGAAGATGCTAAGACAAAGAGGGGTGATAATTAATTGAATGTATTGTTTAATACTAATGTTATATTAGATGCTCTTCAAAATAGAATTCCGTGGGGAGAGGATTCAAAGAAACTTATTATGGCTGTTGCAGATGAAAAAATAAACGGATTTGTTACTGCGAAGGAATTATGCGATATTTGGTATCTGGCAAACCAGATTCATAAGGGAGAAGATAACGCCCATAAAACATCTCAACTTTATATTTCGAGACTAACTAAACTTTTTGGGGTTCTTGATACTTCAGCTGATGATATTGAGACAGCATTATCATATGGATATAATGATTATGAAGATGCAGTAATGATTGCAACGGCGGAAAGATATAGGATGGATATGTTAGTAACAAGGAATATAAGAGATTATAATGATAATTATCATTTCTGTAAGATTATATTACCTAAGGAACTTGTGCAAATGCTTGATAGCCTATAAAACAAAAGTTACTATAAAATATTATAATTATTTCTGGCATGTTATGATAGAAAAAGATATTTAAATGTGTGAGGTGACAAACATAAATGGCGAAAGAAAAACAGATATTCTTCTGTAAGGAGTGTGGATATGAATCAAGCCGCTGGCTGGGACAATGTCCCGGCTGCAGAGGCTGGAATACATTTGTTGAGGAGAAAGTGACGGTCAAGGCCAAGTCTCAGAGTAAGGCAGTGCCCTTATCTGAAAGACCTAAGGCAACAAGTATCAAGAATGTGTCTTCTTCAGAAGAATCAAGAATATTTACAAGAATAGGTGAACTGGACAGAGTGCTTGGGGGCGGAATTGTTAAGGGTTCTCTTGTGCTTGTGGGTGGTGATCCGGGAATAGGAAAATCAACACTGCTTCTTGAAATGTGCAAGAACCTGGTGGAAACTGATACGAAGGTGTTGTATGTATCGGGTGAGGAATCTGTATCCCAGATTAAGTCCAGGGCGGTAAGGCTGGGAATTACAAGCGGCACCGTAATGGAAGAACGTCTGATGCTGCTCAGTGATAATGATATGGATAATATAGAAAGCCAGATAGATGCTCTTCAGGCTGAGGTGGTTATCATTGATTCTATTCAGACTATAATGTCGAATGATATAGATAATGCACCGGGAACTGTGTCTCAGGTTAGAGAGGTTACCTCCAGACTGCTTCAGATAGCCAAGCAGAAGAATGCTGCTATATTTATAGTGGGTCATGTAACTAAGGAAGGTACTGTAGCGGGACCGAGAACTCTTGAACATATGGTGGATTCGGTGCTGTATTTTGAGGGAGATGAAAGCGGTGGATTCAGACTCCTCAGAGCTAATAAGAACAGGTTCGGTTCAACCAACGAAATCGGGGTATTTAATATGGTGGACTCGGGGTTGGAGGAAGTATCCAATCCTTCTGAATTTTTCCTGAGTGGCAGACCTGAAGATTCCTCGGGATCTGTTGTCGTCTGTACTGTTGAAGGAACCAGAGCACTACTGGTAGAAATACAGGCTCTGTGTGCAGACTCCAGCTACAATATGGCGAGACGAACCAGTGTCGGTCTGGATTATAACCGGGTGAATATGCTGATAGCGGTTCTTGAGAAAAGAGGAGGAATCAGTATGACCGGATGTGACTGCTACGTTAATATAGCAGGCGGAATGAGGCTGAGTGATCCGTCAGCGGATCTTGGAGTTATCTGTGCGATTGCTTCATCTTTCAGAGACAGAGCGGTGGATCCTCGTACGGTAATAATCGGAGAGATAGGTCTTGCCGGAGAAATCCGTGGAGTAAGAAATATAACCCAGAGAGTTAAAGAAGCTGTGAAGCTGGGATATAACAAACTGATAATACCGAAGTCGAATAGAAGTAAAGAACTGGATCAGATGGGTGCAGAGATAATATATGTTTCAAATCTCAGAGAGGCTCTGGATGTGATATAAGAGCCTATTGATATAAGCACCTATTTAAGAACATAAAAAATGGAGGGACGAGATTATTCTCAACCCTCCATTATTACTATTATTATTATGAATACATTATTTGAAGTAATCTGTTAACACTTACTGTGCGGCTTTGAAGGCTGCCAGAAGATCACTGTATTCCTCGTATGCAGGCAGATCCGGATAATCAGCCTTTATCTGCTCAGTAGAACGGAAGAGGAATCCGGCCTTGCTGGCCTGAATCATAGCCAGATCGTTGAAGCTGTCGCCGGTAGCGATGGTATCGAAGCCACAGCTTTGCAGAGCTTTGACAGTGGTAAGCTTTGATTTCTCGCATCTCATTTTGAAGCCAACGATTCGTCCGTCATCAGCTACTTCCAGACTGTTGCAGAAAAGTGTTGGCATTCCGAGTTTCTTCATAAGTGGTTTAGCAAACTGCTCGAAAGTATCGCTTATGATGATTGTCTGCATTGTATCGCGAAGCTCGTCTAAGAATTCTTTAGCGCCCGGAAGTGGATCGATCTTAGCAATGGTATCCTGAATCTCTTTCAGACCAAGTCCATGCTCATTGAGAATATCTATTCTGTAATTCATTAATTTATCATAATCAGGTTCGTCTCTTGTGGTCTTTCTAAGCTCCGGTATACCACTTGCTTCAGAAAAAGCAATCCATATTTCCGGTACAAGAACACCTTCGAGATCAAGGCAAGCAACATTCATTCCCATTGTTAATCCTCCTGGAAGAAAATATATTATAAATCTATATAATCAGTTATTGATTATAGGTACTTATTGATTATAGGTACTTATTGGTTAACCTTTGGTAGTATATCAGATAATTTGTTATTTTGAAAGTATAAGAATCATTTTGTGGTAAGTATCTATAAGAATCATTTTGTGATAAGTAGCTCTTGCCATTGATTCTACTTTTTGATAACATTTATCAGAAAATCTGTAATCTGCTGATACAGGAATGTGTTTATAAAAACAGGAGCTTATAATCATGATACTTTCATGTCAGAATATAACCAAAAGTTATGTCGGTAAGGATATTCTTAAAAATGTAAATTTTCATCTGGAGAAGAATGATAAGTGTGCCATTGTTGGTATCAATGGTGCCGGAAAAACGACACTTCTTAAGATAATTCTGGGGCTTGAAGAACCGGATTCGGGAATGGTTTCCATAGCGAGAGATATTCGTCTGGGTTATCTGTCTCAGACACAGGATACTGAACTGGACAACACAATATACGGAGCTATGCAGGAGGCCAAGAAGTATCTTATCGATATTGAGACCAAGATACGTGAACTTGAGAAGGAAATGCAGGGAAAGACGGGAAAAGAACTCGACAGTATTCTGGAAGCTTATAACCGTCTTACTACAACTTATGACAGAGAGAATGGTTATGCTTATGAAAGCGAAATCACGGGTGTAATCACTGGACTTGGCTTCACTGAAGAGGATTATGACAGGTCTATTGCTACACTGTCGGGAGGACAGAAGATGAGGGTTGCGCTGGGCAGACTTCTTCTCAGTCATCCGGATATAATCATATTAGATGAGCCGACTAATCATCTGGATATGGCATCGACGGTCTGGCTGGAGGGATTTCTGTCTTCATATCCCGGTGCTGTTATAGTAGTAAGCCATGACAGATATTTTATAGACCGTGTATCCAATAAGATAATTGAAATAGATCAGGGTAAATCAGAAGTATATAACGGTTCTTATTCCTATTACAGTGAGGAGAAATCCAAACGAAGAAAAGCACTCATGAATGCGTATATGAAGCAGATGGCAGAAATAGAGCATGAAGAGGCTGTTATTACCAAGCTGAAACAGTTTAACAGAGAGAAATCTATTAAGAGAGCTGAGAGCAGAGAGAAAAAGCTTGATAAGATTGAGCGACTTGATAAACCTACCGAGATAAATGCAGATATGCGTCTTCGTCTGGTTCCTGTGTGTGAATCCGGTGAAGATGTGCTGTATGTTGAAGAATTATCCAAATCCTTTGGAGAAAATCATCTTTTCAAAGATCTGACTATAGATATTAAGAGGGGAGAACATGTAGCTCTTATCGGGGCTAATGGTACAGGTAAGACTACCATCCTCAAGATAATAAACCGGTTGCTGCCTAAGGATAGCGGGGCTATTAAGCTTGGTTCCAAAGTTCGTATGGGATATTTTGACCAGGAGCATCATGATCTGGATACTTCAAAAACAATATTTGATGAAATGTCAGATTCATTTCCTGATATGAACAATACAAGAATAAGAAATGTGCTTGCTGCATTTCTTTTTACCGGAGAAGATGTATTTAAGAAAATAGGAGATCTGTCCGGTGGAGAGAGAGGAAGAGTATCCCTTGCAAAGCTGATGCTGTCACCGGCTAATTTTCTGGTTCTGGATGAGCCTACCAATCATCTCGATATTCCCTCAAAAGAAATACTTGAGGATGCGCTCTGCAGCTATGAGGGAACGGTTCTCTATGTAAGTCATGACAGATATTTCATTAATAAGACTGCTACAAGGATTCTGGAATTAAGGGACAGCGTCCTTACCAATTTCAAAGGTAACTATGATTATTATGAAGAGAATAAGGACAGACTGTTTGAAATAGAACATGGCAACGCCGGAAGTGCCGGTAGTGAAAATGAAATCTTCGGAAATAAGTCTGATAGCAGGTCTGATAGCGGAAAGTCCGAAGGTCGTATTGAATATGAGAAGAAGAAGTCGGCTTATGCTGAACAGAGAAAATATGAGAAAGAATTAAAAAGGGTCGAAAAATCAATAGAAAAAACGGAAGAACAGATAAGTGAAATAGATGAACAGATAGCTGATCCGAAGAATGGTACTAATGTTTCTCTTCTGATGGAGCTGTCAGAGAAGAAGGAGACCCTTGAAGAAGAACTTCTCGAATTATATTCCAGACTGGAAGAATTGACGTGCTAATCCTTACTGGGAATATTGGCCTGATAATCCGGTCCGGAAGATTATTCTGATCGAAATGCAGATTATGAGTTGATGAATGTTGACGTATAACCTTTGAAAAGTCCAAGATGTAGTATCTCTTCTTGCATAATTCCCATCATTTTGTTATACTGTAAGGGTTTAAATGGATTTTGGGCTAAAGCCCGAAAACAATACAAGAAGAGATAGAGAGGTATAGGTTATGAAGTGCCCTTATTGTGGTGATGAGAATACCAGAGTTATAGATTCAAGACCTGCTGATGATAATTCTGCTATCAGACGCAGACGTCAGTGTGATGTGTGTGGGAAGCGTTTTACCACATATGAGAAGGTAGAAGCAATCCCTCTTATGGTTATCAAGAAGGATAAATCCAGAGAGCCTTATGATAGAGAGAAACTTGTTCAGGGTCTTATCAGAAGCTGCCACAAGAGACCGGTATCCATGGAAAGAATTGAGGCCTGCGTTAATGAGATAGAGTCTGAAATCTACAACATGGAAACCAGAGAAATAGACAGCTCTATCATTGGAAGTATCGTTATGGATAAGATTAAGGATCTTGACGGAGTAGCTTATGTAAGATTCGCATCTGTTTATAGAGAGTTTAAGGATGTAAATACATTTATGGATGAGCTTAAGAAGATACTTAATTAGTATTAACATATGTTACGTTCATAATTGAAGCATTTTAAAGAAGCATTTAAATAAATATGACTATCTTAAAGACCTGTGTAAATACAGGTCTTTTATATAAGGAAGAAAGTATCGGTATTTATGGATAGAAGGGTTATCAGAAAAACTGGAGAAGCAAGAATAGAAGTCAAAAAGTCTAAATTTTTAGGCATTGCAGCAGCTGTAGACAGCGAGGAAAGCGCTGCGAAGCTGCTTAAGGAAGTCAGGAAAGAACATTCGCTGGCAAAGCATGTCTGCTATGCTTATAGTATTGGTGAGCAGAATCCGCGACTTAAATTCTCAGACGATGGTGAACCCGGTGGAACTGCCGGTAAACCTATTCTTGACGTGGTATCCGGTTCGGGTGTTGAGAATATAATTATAATCGTAGTCAGATATTTCGGTGGTATTCTTCTGGGAACAGGAGGTCTGGTA